>JBLHNZ010000360.1:0-4420 GCA_047623245.1 Oceanicoccus sp.
GAGCTCAAACAGGTTGAGGAAGAAAAATTGGGTTAGATTTTAAGCGGATAAGAAGTGCACGAATTTAATTTACTAGCCCTTTGGGACACGCGTAGTGAGTTTTTTATGA
The DNA here is from genome assembly GCA_047623245.1 of Oceanicoccus sp. Classification (GTDB taxonomy): domain Bacteria; phylum Pseudomonadota; class Gammaproteobacteria; order Pseudomonadales; family Dasaniaceae; genus Oceanicoccus. The sequence continues at coordinate 110 of JBLHNZ010000360.1, forward strand.
TGTTGCTAGCTAGCGCCCATCCAGAAACAGTGTCATTGCGAGAAGCGTAGAGACGCGGCAATCTTGGGCGTTAGAATTAGTACATAGCTATCAATACGTTAAAAAATCAGATTGCCACGCTAACGCTCGCAATGACAGTACTTTATAGTTTGTGGATGGGCACTAGCTAGTGCGCATCCACAAATAGGCGGTTTTAAACGATGTCGTTGCGAGCGTTAGCGCGGCAATCTCCTACAGGCCGCTCCAATGCAGGAAATCACGTACACCCTGCATCATGAGATTGCCGCGCTACGCTCGCAAAGACGAGTTTCTGGATAGGTACTAGCTAGTGGTTAGAATAAGAAATAGGAATAATTATGTTGTTTAGAATACTGATGGCCTTGGCTATCTTAGTGAATTTTTCTTTAGCCGCTTCCCGTATCGTGGCAGGGACGCTGGCGGTCCCAGATGAATTAACACTGCTTTTTCTGAATGGTGAAAAAGTACCGTCGAGTTTCTTTCGGCATACCAATAGAATCGATATCACTGCTGGTCCGAATAATATTATCGTCAAATACGACGATATTATTTCCGGTGATATTAGTGACGATCATACTGTTTTCGAATCTTTGCCTTTTGCACTTAATTTTGTTGCCGAGCCGGATTTTGATTATCAAGTCAACATGGCGTTGCCTCGAAATGAAGATGAAGCAAAGAAATTCGAGAGCAAGCCTATCGTCACTTTAAGCAATAGCGAAAATATGCTGGTTCCGTTAGAAATTGAATACCAAAAGTCGGAGCAAGAAGAAAAACTCGCCGAGCTATTTAGGCCTCTAACTGGCTCCGGAGCTAGCCCAAAAATTCGTTCTAGAATCGAGGTGCCGAGCGAACCTATTCACCCCGAAAAAGCACTTAAGTCTCCATCGTCCATCCAGAAAGACACCGTGAAAAATATGAAGCCTGCGCTTAAACTTGCTAAAGGCCATGAAGTTATGCAACCGCAAGCTTTAACTATGTTGAAGTACTGGTGGCAGCAAGCTAGTGCAGCGCAGAGGCTTGATTTCAGAAATTCTGTTGAAAGAGAATAACAGTCACACAAAGAACAGACAGGCGATAGTGTGTAAATTGATTACTACAACACGCGTATGTCTTTTTCATTATTGATTATGCTTAGACAAGCTGTCTCGAATTATGTTTCTATTCATTGTTTACAATTACTGCTAAGGATCTCCACTATGACAAAAACACTTCATGCTGATTATCTCGTTGTCGGTGGCGGCGCTATGGGAATGGCTTTCACCGATACTATCATGACCGAGTCAGGATCTACTGTGATAATGGTCGACAAATACCATCAGCCGGGAGGGCATTGGAATGTGGCTTATCCCTACGTACGTTTGCATCAGCCTTCTGCATTTTATGGGGTCAATTCACGGAAGCTGGGCAGTGATACTGTCGATGCTAGCGGGTGGAATAAAGGCCTTTACGAGCTTGCCACAAACAGTGAGGTCTGTGCTTATTTTGATCAGGTGATGCAACAACAGCTCTTACCTACGGGTCGGATGCAGTACTTTCCTATGTGTGAATATCAAGGAGGTAAGAAGTTTCGGTCTATTGTGTCGGGTGAAGAATTTGAGGTTGTTGTTAAAAAAGTTGTAGACGCGACGTTTATGAATGTGACGGTACCGTCAATGACAAAACCTGTCTACAAGGTTGCCGAGGGTGTTGAATGCGTGCCGCCTAATTACTTGCCTCGCATATCCTCTGAATATAATCGTTATGTGGTTGTTGGAGCCGGAAAAACCGGTATGGATGCTTGTTTGTTCCTTCTGAAAAACGGCGTGAGTCCCGATGTCATTTCCTGGGTTATGCCAAGAGACTCCTGGATGCTCGATCGCGCTAATATCCAGCCTGCCGGCCTATTTTCGGAGTCGTTAGTACAAGGATTTACCAAGCAAATGGCAGCGATAGCGGCTGCCGACTCTGTCGAGGACCTCTTTGAGCGGGTTAATGCTTGCGGACAATTGTTGCGATTTGATGAGAGTGTTGTTCCCACAATGTACCGCTGTGCAACAGTTACTAAGGCAGAGCTCGAGCAGCTGAGGCGCATTAAAGACGTGATTCGTTTGGGTCACGTGCAAAGCATAGACACCAATGCTATGGTCCTCGACCAAGGAGAGGTTAAAGCGGTGGAATCGAGTTTGTATATAGACTGTACCGCTGACGGGCTACAACGTCGTTCTCCCGAGCCGGTATTCAGCGAGAATAAAATAACCCTGCAATCTGTGCGAACTTGCCAGCAGGTATTCAGTGCTGCTTACATAGGACATATCGAAGCAAGTTACGACAATGACGGCGTCAAGAATGAGTTATCTGTCCCTGTACCGCATCCAGACAGCCATATCGATTTTTTGCGTACAACGCTCGCTAACAGTCTCAATTCAGCGCGCTGGTCACAAGAAAAGGATTTGCAGGAGTGGTTGAAAGATGCGCGGTTAGATGGGTTTTCACAGGTTGCTGCCGATGGCTCCTCGATGGATTCTCAGGTGACAGAAGATGTTCTGCTGACTGCCATGGCGGGTGTTCAAAACTTGCAGAAACTTTTGGCAGAAGTTGACGAGAATCAATAGAAATAGCACCAACAAGACGGCAGACACTAAAGGTTTTGGCAGCCATGCCATTTGCCTGAGAGTCGACACAATACTCGCGGCGGGGAGTGGCGTGACTAACCGGGTAGCAAAAATAATCAGTGACTATTCTGAACAAAGTGCTCATCGAAGTGGGACTGATTTAGATTTGGTTAATGCCCGAGTGGTTTAAGATACAGATGACACATTTTGGTGTCGAGCCGGAAGAAGATCGTTTCCATTTTAAGAGGATTGATAAAAAAGCCGAGCTAGACATTGGCGGAATAGCGATACAGTGCGTCCTCTTTTATGATTATCTCTATACCGATAGTGCTGGAGTTAGTGGAAAGCTGGGGGCAGTAGGTAGTGACGCAGATATTGGCGTTCTCGCTTCGTTGCCCCATCTTAGTACAGCAGAGCACACCGCAACTTTGAAGGTCGATTGCCTATACGTTGATGCTGGCGGAGTTAATGTTGGCGCTACTATAAAAGGTAGAGATTCAAGTCTTGCACCACCAGTCATTATGACGCCACGCAGTGGTTGGTGGTCTTGTGCATCTGAGCGCGGAGGCGGTATTGCCTGTTTGTTAGAAATGATGCGTACGATCAAAATATCGGGCTCGCAGCGGGATGTTATGTTTACTGTAAATACGGGTCACGAGTTAAATTACATTGGCCTCGGTCATTATTTGAGCCAACGACGGGATCTTATTCGTAATGCCCATAGGTGGATTCATTTTTACCATACAGGGAAATCAATTTTTCTTTCGAGTCTACAATAAAATCAGTCGTTACCTGCGGGTTCGGTCTGTGTGCTGTCTCGGAAAAATTTCATTGAAACTATCGTTCGGCATAGAAAATATTTTTGATAGAAGAAAACGGGTCGTCGAAAATCACCGCAGTTAGAAATAAACCTCACAATCACGATGGGCGTTCATTGCATACTGTTTAACTGACGTTACTTAGTAAAATCAAGGATACCTGAAAAAGGAGAGTCGGTAGACTGTTTGCTGATTAATACAAGCTGTGTTTCCGGTGCGGATTCCCAGCTGCGGTATTTTTCTAAACTCCAGCGCAACTCCGTGCCCAGTCGTCCAATATTTTTCTCCGCTGGCTGTGAGGGTTTTTCTTGTCGGTCGTTATTTTTCATACTCAAATTTTGATCTGCTAATTGAACCCATACCCACTGTAAAAGATATTGAAAATCTGGGTCTTCCTGCAAGAAAACGAAACCCTTTACCCGCAATGTATTGTCATGTAATTCGCTCAGCCACTCTTCCAAGCTTAGCCGTGAGATAGCGTATTCATGGCGAAAGCTGTAGCTTACGAAGTCTGGATGGAACTCAGTTTTATTGTCGATCGTCGAGATATTATTTTTGACACCGAGCCAGTGTTCAATTTCTGCTTGTTCTTTGCTATTGATTAAGTCGGTTTTTGTTAAAACTATTTTTTGTGCTTGTCGGAGTTGTTTGTCGATATGAGCACCAACATATTTGTCAGCGGCAAGGCTTTTGATACGTGTTACATCGACCATTGTTAAGGTTTGTTTGAGTGTGAATCCAGGCCAGTTTAAAACAGTGTTTTCGATTCTCTGTGAGTCGGCAACACCACTGGCTTCGAGCAAAACCCAGTCGATAGTTTGTTCTATGCTGGTAATGCCCGCTAATGCTGAATCTAGATCGTTAGCGATAGAGCAACAAACACA
>JBLHNZ010000361.1:0-4410 GCA_047623245.1 Oceanicoccus sp.
CCTAGGGCTTCATCGAGCAATCTTCCAACTTCAGAGTTACTTGGCTCAATATCTGAAGCTGTTGTTAACGTGTCTAATGCGTTTAGTATTTCCTCGTTATCTAACTGAATCATTGCTATGTCGATCATGCTTGGTATGCCTTCACTGCGTATTTTGATCATAAGTGCTTCAGCATTTTTAGCTTCTGGGTTCATTTGCAATAAGTCACTTAGCTTATAAAAGGCATCCCCCCATTCTTCATTACCAATAAGAGTATTCACATGACTAAGCGCGTCGTCAGATTTCTGATAAAATGCTGAGGTAGCGAGACCGACTTCATTCGAAAAAATCGTAATATCTGGGTCATTGGGATATAACTCTTTTACTCTTTGATCGGTCTCAGATACTCGATAAACATCGTTAATATCCACTAATCCACTAGCCAGTATCGCGTTGGCTGAAGCGACCAATTCAGCGACTAATAGCCGCTGCAACTGTTCCTTCTTAATTAAAAATTGTTCTTTTTCTGGGTCTATTGCTATAGCGCTGTTTACGTTGGCCAGAGCCTCTTCATAGTTACCTAGCTTTTCTAAGGCAAGAGCTGATTGCCATTGGTTTTTGGTATCGGGCCCAGAAGCACAGCCAATCAACGATACAAGTAGTAATGCAATCCATATTTTTATTAACATTTTGCCTCACCTTTGTTATTTCATTTTCCAGTTATTAAAGAAACCTTCATCGAGCTTCGATATCAACATTTATTAATCCGGACTTTCCCAATACTATTCGATAACCTAACAATAAAGCTGATTTACGAACTTTCATTTCCTGAACGAAATCATATTTTGAACCAAAGTATCGAACTTTAACGGTTGCTCTTGTTCTGCCGTCGCCAGCTCTGAGTACTTCCACTTCAGATATGCCAATACTGACTTGCTGCATCCAATTTGTAAACTTTTTGAGATCTGCGCTGCTCCCTCTAACATTTAGGTCTAACTGCACTTCTTGAAAATCGTAACGTTTGATCTCTTTGGATATTGTAGAAGCGATATCACCAAAATGATGTTTGAATTTCTCGAATATTCGTCTTGCACCATTTTTAGATTTCAACAGATTCATTCCAGCAAATGAATCGTTTTGCGCTAGTTGCTTTCCATCATGAGTAAATTCCAAAAGCGATTGGAAGCCAATTTCTGTAGACTTCAAGGCCACATCAAATATTTCATTACTCTTTTCGACACTTTGAAGCTTAATTGCCAGGTTCGATATGTACTTCTTTGAGTCATTATTTTGGAAGTCCACATGCAAACCGTTATCTTCGAAAAATTCTTTAATCAGTTCTGAAAATTGCGTTATCATCCGTGACCTTGCCGTTTTTGCGTCGCCTTCAACGGTCAATAACACGGTGTAAACCCGATCTTCAGATAATCTTTCAATTTCTTTGCCAAAAAACCTAAAAAACTCTCCACCATCGAAGTAATAGTCGACACCTAGTTCCAGCGTTTTTTGTTCTGTCACTTTACTAAAAAGTACTTCATGCCTACTCGATCTTGACATGTATTTAGAGAATAGAGATTTGTTGGCATGTCCTAACCCGAGTGATTCCATTGTTACGTAGACATAAGGCTTTGTCAGTTCATTCGCAATGTCGATTTTCGCAGCACTGATAATTTTTTCTTCAGTTTTAGAAACAGAACTCCTTTGCCCGTCAAAATCGCCAGAATAATATTTTGAAAACCTGTATTCCTTTGACAAGGAGTCTTCTGAGGTAAACAGGAAGCCCGCTATTAGTATTGCGGCTATACCATAATTCATTTTCGAATATAGGCTCGGTGACTTGGGTGGGCTATTTGTAATATCAATCGTCAATTTCAACCACCACACGGAAGCCTATGGCTGAGCTTTTTGTTTCTAATAAGCCAGCGGAACGATTTCGACTTCGCAAGAGGAGCACCTCTGAATTCCAGCCTCCTCCTCTTAGTCCCCTTCTTTTACAGTCGCCACTACGATTCACGTTCCCGTCGGCACTTGAATTACTATAATCATTTGTCCAACAGTCGGCCACCCATTCCCAAACATTCCCATGCATATCATACACATTGTAGGCATTGGCGGAAAAACTGCCGACTTCAACCGTCGAATTGACGGTGCCACTCGGGTTGAAATAATTCGCATCACCATTACCTAGTTTGCTACCCAGGCCATATTCTGAGTCTCCACCGGAGCGTGCTACAAATTCCCATTCGGCCTCAGTAGGCAATCGGTATTTTTGCCCTGTTTGATCGCTCAACCACTGAGTGTAAGCTTTTGCGTCACTCCAATTGACATTAATCACTGGTCGCCTATTTCTGCCCCAGCCTTGGTCATCAGTTTTTCGATGTATTGATTGACTTGTTGTAAATTCATCATACTCTGAAAATGTAACTTCATACACACCGATGGCAATTTTTCTTCTCAGAGACACACTGTGTGCAGGTGATACATCTGATTCTTTATCGTCACTTCCCATTAAGAACTCACCGGGAGTGACCACAATAACTTGCGGCGCGAAGCCACCGTTTTTTAATTCATGCCTAATAGCTGTCCCGACACCCATAGTAGGTTTTTGTTGTTGTTTTACAACGCCTTGCTGCTGAACAGTGTTAGTGACATCCTGTTGCTCACCCAGTTCTGATTCCTGTAGTTCGGCCTTTTTCTGTGGTTCCAGCGTATTCTGTGAGTCTGCGATAGGATCACTTTTAACTGTTATAGAATCAATTGGAATTTCAGCACGGATAACAGAGGGTTCGGACACATTAGTGTCGGTTAACTGATTTGAGTTATTTTTTTCATCCCCTTCAATTATGTTTTGAGTATCTCCATCAGGTATTGTGAGGTTATTTTGGTTGTCCTCCGGATTTTGGATAAAATAATAAGTCAAAATCGCCAGTAACAGTGCAACCGGTACAACGGCGTACAGAGCTTTGTTTACGCCCTTGCCGATTGTCGCAATGGCTCTCGAACCATCTCTTACTGCAAAGATTTCTTCTCCCGCGGGCTCTGAGCGATTAACGATAACTGTCTGGTCATTTAGAGACGAATCAGAAACAGCACCGTCTGCTCTAAGTGAGGTCAACAGTGCAATGACTGTATCGGTGTCTCTGGGTCGCTCTTTCCGGTCTAGCGCAAGCATTGAATTAACTATATTTCGCATATTCTCGGAGATGTGACCACTTGAGCCCGAATAGAATCTCGTTATCTCCAACGGATCGGCGAGATTGCTATGTATTGACGTAAATCGGGTAACTGCTGCAATGGGGGCCCTATTCATCAGACACCTGTACATTGCTGCGCCTATTCCATAAAGATCAGTTTCAGGCCCCTGCTCTACATGTTCTCCATTATATTGCTCAGGTGCCGCGTACCCCGGCGTTAGGATTACTGTCATTGGTGCATTGGCGTCTTGTAGCAGCTGTCTGGCGGCACCGAAGTCCAGTAAAGTAGCCTCTCCGTGGCTGCGCAAATATATGTTTCCCGGTTTTATATCGCGGTGCAATATAGGTTCGCTGTGCACTCGAGATAACCCACGTAAAACAGGTATGAAAATGTCGAGGCATTCTTCTTCAGACAAACACCTGTCTTCTCGTTTTAGGAAGTCTTCTAGCGACTCACCTTCTTCGTAATCCATTATTAAGTAGGCGGTTCCATTGGCTTCTAAGTAGCGATGAACCGTTATTATATTAGGGTGCTTGAATCGGGCTTGAATGCGAGCTTCTTCGAGGAACTTCTGAAGGACGTCGTTATAAAAATCTTCTTGGCCCTCCGATGCTATAACTTCGAGTGTCGCAGACTCTCTTTGTGCAAAATCAGACGGGAAGTATTCTTTAATGGCGACTCGCGTTTGTAGGTGGTCGTCCCATGCTTTGTAGGTAATCCCAAAACTTCCCGCCCCCAATACACCTTCAATGGTGTAGTGGTCAAGCTTATAGCCAATCGGTAACCCAAGCTGGGAAAGCACCGCATCTCTCAAAGCCAAATCCTTTTTGTAAAAACGTTAAAACGTTAAAACCCTAAAACCCTAAAACCCTAAGAAGTATAGCACCAGTCGCCATACTCGAACGGCTTGTTGATTGAGACAGTGAATATTGCAGAAGACAAAACTCATTTCATCGTTGATGCCGACTCTTTTCATCCAGCGCGGAGCACTGCAGGTGAAAGAGCTAATCGATGAACAAACTGAGGGGAATTTGACTTACAGTATCAAAAATATGTTGGCGAATCACAAAAGGTGGGATGTAACGCCATAGACGTCCATTTCAATTCGTTATGCTGCGTCGCATTATAACGATGCACGTTTTTATGCAACAATGCGTTTATAGATAGCTCTTTACCGCAAATTCATAAGTAAGGCGAAATAAAAAAAGATGCACCTCATATTAAGCGGGACTCAAT
>JBLHNZ010000362.1:0-4406 GCA_047623245.1 Oceanicoccus sp.
TCATCTTGCGAGAGCTGACTATACACCATCATTGTCTAAAGTGCCTCTCGTTAGTGCGATTGTATCGCTTAAAATATACACAAACCAAACGCCTGTTTTCTTTGACTAGTCATGCCGTTTTCCCTAAAAACCTTCCTCTTTTTGGCGTCCTCGCGCTAATCTTACCCATCTGGTTGCACGACAATTTACTTCAGTACATCACACCGAATTGTAAACAGACACGGCATCGGCGACCCGGTTCAGAAGTTGTTTTGTAGCGCGGGAAAGAATTTGGTTCCGACGTACAATATAACCTAGGCTCGTCGTCGGAAAAACGCTGTATGCCGATATTATTTTCAATAGCTCCAACAGAATATCGCAGTTAGCGCGTTTCCATAAGCGATTATGCGAAGCCATAGAATTGTTGCGGCTAGGCAATAAGCAGGACTTTATTGAACGTTTCAAAGCAGTTGAAATGTGGTCTAAGACAGTAAACAAATGTTGTTGAAAGAATTCCAACGATAGTGCATGGCGAGTATTATCAGCCACTCGACGCATAGCAGTTTTTGGATTTATAATGGCAAACGACGCTGACAATGCTGCTTTGCAAATTTACACTCGAATAATTCTAGTAGCCCATTTCTCGAAGAACAGACCGGCTGCTGACGTTCAATAAAATATGGACTAATAGATTCGCAAAGCGCCTCCGATCCCCTTTACCTTTATGTCAGTATTCGCTAGAGGTTAATTATAAGCACTCCAGAATATTACAGGTCGTGTAGATTATTTGAAAAAATTAAATATTCTATTTGAACCGCGACCGCTTTAGTTATGATAGAAAATTTCACATTGGCCAAGCACGTGACCCTGTAATATATCAGATGCGCTATAAGCGAACCATTAGTCACATGTTTAATATAAACGTACGGGCATTCGCCACACTATTGACCCGCTGTTTTCACAGTTTCGCTTATTTTTAGCTATTGGAAAAACTTATTGTACTAAGGTTTTAGCTCTCGGTTTATGACCGACACCTAGGTGCGTGATATTTTCACCTGTTAGTGAGTTACCTGTGATGGAATAGGCCCGGCCAAAGTCCCGTACAAAGCGGCCCCTAAAAGGCGTTAACTTGAAAAGATTGAAATCTGCAAGTTGTCGGAGGTTGTGAATTCTATCGCCTTGTTTTTTGAATAAGTAGTCTATAGCAAGATCATATTCATCTCCGGATTCGAACGGAACCTGTTGGGCATTGACTTGATAGTTGACGCGAATCCGAGCGAAAATTGTGTGTGCTTCTAACTCGTCTTCGACGATAAGTATTCCAGCTTTGCCATTGTTTTTCAGATTTACTCCATGCAAGGCGATATCGCTGAGTAGTACATAGAAACAATCATTGGCTATTGCATAGGGCGCATAGGAAGTATAGGGGTGTCCATTTTCATCCAGTGTCGATAAGTGCAGTGTGCGCCGGTTGTTCAAAAAAGTAAGCAACTGATCGGCTATCCGCATTTCTAATGCTTTATTTTTCACGCTATGTCTCCACTACTGTATTGTTTTTGATACGCTAAGAATTCGGATTTCTGTGAGGCGTATAGTTGACCGTAAGTATTCCTGCCGACGAATATTTTAAAGATACAACTGCCACTGCTATCCGTAAAAACAAAGGCATAGCTCTCTCGGCCGCGATGTAACTTATCTTGAAAATGAATACATGCTATTTCCCCAAGCTTTAGATGTCCTTCAAAACCGGTATTACCTTTTAGGTTATAGAAACCATGAGCCAGCTCTCCTTTTGGAAAAACGCCTTTGAACTCGAAAACAGAGCCGCCATGGAGAATAATGGTAGTGGTATTCTGCCATTCGCTGACTTTCTCGAGTAGTTGCGAAGCTTGCTCACCCGGCATAAAGTCTTTTGATAGTTTGTGATTGCTAACCATAATTTCTATTCCTCGGTTTTGTTAACTTAAAAGCGATATTGTGCAGCAAGTCGAATTGATCGACCCGCTTCAAAGACTGATGCCCATGCATTGCGATAGTTTTGATCGAAGGCATTGGCAACGGTTAAGTCCACTTTGAGCCCTTCTAGTGATTGCTCTGAAGACTCCCATGAAGCGTAGAAATCAACAGTTGTATAACCTGCATACGGACCTTGGGTGTCATCGCTGGGGACACGTCTTTGGTCATTGACTTTAATGGCTTTAAAGCCGATTTTTGTGTCTATAGGCCAAATCCCGTAATCAGCTGTCATTACCCATTTTTCAGCGGGAATGCCTGAAAGGTATTCATTGTTATCGCTGTCCTTTCCCCGCGTTCGTCCATATGACAGAGCGGTGCTGAAGGCACCTAGCTGATATATAGCGCTGAACTCGAACCCTGTGAGGCGGGCATTGGCAATATTCTCCGAAGTGGATGTACCCGCACAACCCACACCCATGCCCGGCGCGAAGCACATGCCTGGTATCGTTTCCGGAACCGTTACACTCAACTGAATAAAATCATCAACCTGATTTTCGAAAACACTGGCGACTATATTGAGCTTGTCGTTTGCCAATACGTCACTCAATTCAAAGTCCCCCTTGAGTTCAATGTTACTGGAGGTTTCCGGCTCTAGATCTGGGTTTGGTACAAATACATTCGTGGGTCCACCGGGGAAGAAGGCGAAATGTGTGCCGTCCATAAATAATTCATAAACATCAGGTGCGCGGAAAGCTTCGTCGTAGCGTATGGATAGTGCGGCCCAATCGTTAACTTGCCAACGAATAGCCAAAGAGGGTGAATGCGCGGTTTCCTCGCTACTTTTAAAGCCCTGCGCTTTTGATTCGAAACCGTCGTAACGTAGCCCGGCCTCTATGACTACCTGTTTGCTTAGCAAATAGTCGCCATAGACAAATACTCCCAAGATGTCAGTTGTTGCGTCATCAGGTGGATTGGGACGGCCACTGCCCGCATCGGGCCGTTTTGTACGCAAAGTATCTGCATATCCGTCGATACCGGTGAGTAGATTCAACTTGTTCAGGGATATCTGGTTCGTTACTGAGAAACCCAGTGTTTCAATGGCACTAACATCTTTACCAGCACTTAGATTAATTTCTTCTATACGAGTATCATTTTGGTAGATCTTCACATCAATATTGATAGCCTTGCTAGTCGGGCTGTATTCGTAATTTACACTCAGGTGTTGATCAATGGATTCTCGATCGATCAAATTATCAGATTCATTCAGTGCTTCGTTGGTGCTACCAACGGTAGGGGGGATGCCATCATTATCCGCATGTCTAAAATTGACTCCGAGAGCGTTGCTCGGATTGACCTGCCAATTGGCTTTCGCCAATAGTGTTGAGTTTTTTGTTTCACTACCAAACAGTGTTGCACCATTACCTTGCTCCATGGCGCCACTATCCAGATAGTTCGCCGCCACTAGCCAGTCGAATTCATCCTGTTCTCCTGCGATTGCAGCAGTTGTCGTCGATTGCTCACCATTGTTATTAAAGCCGGCTTTTAGAACGCCTCCTACGCTCTTACCTGCTTTTACTAAATCTTTGGCAGAGATAGTTTGCTGCGCTATAACGCCACCTACTGCACCGGATCCCCAGAGAGAGCTGACCGGGCCTTTGACAACATCAATCCTATTGATGAGAGAAGGGTCTAGGAAATAGGAGGGGCGGTGGCTGAAATTGGTATTCACCCGTGACCCATCAATCACTTGAAGGATTTTGTTTCCCTCTAAACCACGGATGTTGACGGACTGATTACCAGCAATAGGACCACCGGAAATGGTAACGTTAGGTTCAAATTTCAACGCCTCTGCAACAGAGCTGGCTTGCATCTCTTCCAATTTATTGCGTTCGACACTATCGATACTGCGGGTTTTCATTTGGGCGGTCTGTTCAATACGAGAGGCTGAAACGGTCACTTTTTTGAACAGCGTGATTGAGTCCTCTGTCGTTTCCGCAAAGGCTGAAGGTATCAGGCTGCAACAGCCGCCAATAAACAGAGTTGGAAATAAGTAATTCATTTTTGCTCCAAGCTTTTCGATAAGTATTTTGGGCGATATAGCCCTGCGGGGTTTCAAGAAAAGCGAATCCTACCTGTAATGGATAACAATGTAAATACGAATGATTATCATTTGTGTTTAGGTGTTGGGTTTGATACGATGCTTGCATTGCATTTATCAAGATTGAGGCGCTGCTGTCATAATGAGGTTTATCAAGGGAGGGGGATTTGCAATTGCGTTTGCAGTTCATGGTCTGTTGTTGGCACTAGTGCCCACTGAGCAAAAGCAAAAAATGAGCAGCGGCGCGAACGAATATCGAACGCTTGCTCTTTCGATTGGTCGTCAACCACTGTCAGTCAATAACCCCAGTGCTTTAGACACTGTTCAAAAAGAGCCGCTAGAAAAATCTATTTACACAGACAGTGCCATGAGC
>JBLHNZ010000363.1:0-4396 GCA_047623245.1 Oceanicoccus sp.
ACAATTGTGCCTTCACTGATGAGGCAAGCGCTGGTACATCTGCGTCGCGACCGTCATCCAATGCCGATAGCGCATCGATCAAAATAGACTTCGACAGTTCAAGATTACAATACATGTCAACTGCTCGGTGTTGTAAAGACTGAAAAGTGCCAATTTTGGTTTCGAACTGCGTGCGTTCTTTTAGATATCCCAGCGTGCGCTCAAATACTTCTAGAGACGACCCGAGCATTTCGGCAGATATACCCAAAGCAGCACGATCCAATACTGGCTCCAACAGATCAAAACCCAGGTCCAAACCACCAAGTATGGCGGTCGCGTCGACTTCGACATCTGTGAAACTGATATTAGCGGCGTTGCGATTATCTACCATTTTTGTTCGAGTGACGGAAACGCCCGTTGCTGCCCGATCGATCAAAAACAAAGTGATGCCGTTTTTGTCATGCGTATCGCCACTGGTGCGTGCGGCAACTATCAATGTATCGGCCACGTGACCATCTAGTACAAAAACTTTCTTCCCCGATATTTTAAATGTGCTGCCAGTTTTTTCCGCTCGGCTTTCAATTCGACTGGGATTAAAATGAGCTGTTTCGTCGAGAGCCAACGACATTAGTATTGATCCGTCGGCCAATTTGGGAAGCAGTGTTTTCTTTTGCTCCTCGTTGCCACCGAGGGTTATAGCGGTGGCGCTCACCAAAATGGAAGCGACCAGAGGCGAGGCAGTTAGCGTGCGGCCGGTTTCTTCCAATACAATTCCCAAACCGTGAAAACCAAAATCCAGACCGCCGAACTCTTCGGGAATACAAATTCCAGCCCAGCCCATTTCTACCATTTTATTCCATAAGTCTTTCGAATAACCCAATTCATCGTTAGCATCGCGCAGTTCGCGTAGCTTTGCGACAGGCGCTGTTGCTGTCATAAAGTCTCTTGCGCTGTCTTTTAGTAGCGTTTGTTCTTCGTTCAGTATTAAAGCCATGTTCTTTTCCTTGGTACGAATTATTTAGTAGGGAGGCCCAGTACATTTTTGGCAACAACATTTTTGTTAATCTCGGTGGTGCCCCCTTCAATAGAATTGGCTTTGGAACGCAGCCAGCCACGTGTTTGCATAATCTCCCAATCATTAAAGCCTGCGCCTTCCCAGCCGATTCCTTGTGATCCCATCATATCTATCATCATTTCGCAGCGGTGTTTGTTCAGCTCGGCACCAACTGCCTTGAGAATCGATGACGCCGCACCATCGCCTCGGCCCGCTTTCAATTCCTCTCCCACACGAGCATAGGTTAAGCCATAAGCTTTTTGACGTACCTGATATTTTGAAAGTTCAAGGCGCATTGCTGAATCGTCTAATCGTCCATGCGCATCTTCCCCCAGATATTTTTTGGCTTGCTCGTGCATCGGTGTTTGCGGACCCTGTGCCGTGCCAAAATCGCCAATGTTCGTACGCTCGTGTTGCAATAGTCTTTTGGCGATGGTCCAGCCCTTATTTAGTTCGCCGACCTGATTGCGAGCGGGAACTCTTACGTCGTCAAAGAAGGTTTCACAAAAAGGGCTATCGCCCGAAATCAATTGGATCGGTTTCACTGTCACGCCGTCACTTTGCATGTCGAAGAGGATAAAACTAATACCGTTGTGTTTGACTGTTGTGTCGGTGCGTACCAGACAAAATATCCAGTCGGCGCGATCGGCATAGGAGGTCCACACTTTTTGGCCATTAATGACATACTCGTCACCGTCGCGTACTGCTTTGGTTTGTAAACCTGCCAGATCGGACCCGGCTCCGGGTTCAGAGTAGCCTTGGCACCAGCGAATTTCGCCCCGTACAATTTTTGGTAAATGTTCTAGCTTTTGTTCTTCATTGGCAAATTCTAAAAGAACAGGTCCTAACATCCACAGGCCAAAGCTGTTCAATGGCGGCCGTGCGTTGATTTCACGGAGCTCGCTTTCCAGTATTCGGTTTTGTTCTGCAGATAGACCACCGCCGCCATATTGCTTGGGCCACGTGGGAGCTGTCCAGCCTTTAGCAGCCATGTTATCGAGCCATAGCTTGCAGTCAGGGTTTGTATAGGTTTCGTTTCGCCCACCCCATACAACTTCATCGGCGACCATTGGGGTACGCATGCTGGCGGGGCAGTTTTCCTCGAGCCAAGCTCTGGTTTCTGCACGAAATGTTTCAATTTCAGACATTGTTTCTTCCTTATAATTGAGTGAATTTGTGAGTAAGACGCGATTAAGTCTCTACTGGCCCTGCGTTGCTCCATACATCGCTGCGGGCGAGGACCCTTTAAGTCCGATCAGTATCAGTAAATGACGTAGCTGCTTCTCATTTGTTGCTCTTTCATGTTTTTGAGCCTTTTATTTTTACTCAATACGACAACAGGTGCAATCACTCTTTAAGTGATTAAATTCTAGTGCTTGAATTTTGTGCAGTTATCGCCGCATCAGTTGCCGTAATGGTGACCGATGATGGTGCTGAGAATAGCAGGAGGTTTGGAGGTATTGGTCAATGGGTAGCGGCAACTTGCAGGACGCTAAAATAGTTTTCTTAAAGGGATACTACTCGTCATTTTCAAACAACTGCCATTTTGTTAGCACGACTATTATTGCCATTGCAAAGTGAATTTGACCCCGCCCAATTCAGATTTTTTTACCATTACCGTACCGCCGTGCAACTCAATAATACGCTTCACAATCGACAGCCCCAAGCCAAAGCCGCCATTTTTTTTATCGCGGCTTTTTTCCATTCGGTAAAAGGCCTTGAATATATTTTTCTGTTGGTCTTCGGGAATGCCTTTGCCGTCGTCTTCAACGCTGAGAGCGATGTTGCCATTCTGATTAGTGACGCCAATGCGGATAGTAGATTTACCGTAACAAATGGCATTATAAATCAAATTACTAAGCGCTAAGCCCATTAGGTACGGGTCGATATTTAGCGTGGTATCTACGGCGAGTTTTTCGACGGTTTGGTTAAGAATATCGAGATCTTTGATCATCGGCCTCATCCACACCCAAACAACCGCAAAAATGGAGATAAAAAAGAAGAGCGGCAAAAAGCGGTATTGCTCTGCAGAGGCTTCCTCAAATATTATGGACCCGATAAAGATTACCTTGCCGGTGTTTGCGATGGGTTTATAAAATAATCTATCGCCAGATGTAGTAAATAGTAACTGTATTTTCGGATTTGATTTAGGCTCTTCTTCCAAATCTGTGTTCGGCATTTCTATTAAATCGTCTCGACTGGCAATCTCAACCGAGTAGCCTGAGAGCTCGCTTGCTGCGTCCACAATTGACGGCCACTGGTCTTGAGTGGCAGCCGTAAGTGACTTTTCAAGCGTGTTGAATGGGCCCTGCATCAATTGTAAATAATTTTGTTCGCTACTGTCGTCGATCTGTTTTAATAGGAAAGTATCAAAGGCGAGTCCGATGAAGATGAGGCTGCTGGCAATCAGAAAAAAGAATCGAACGATAAGCGAATAATGTTGGCTTTTCGGTGGTGTTTTACTGCTCAAATTAGACAATGGCTCTATTCCCAAGCGTCTTCAATAAAAAGATAACCTTTTCCCCAAATTGTCTTTATACGAAAGGGTGTATCAAGATTATCGTACAATTTTTTGCGTAGATGAGAAATACGTACGTCGACCGACCTGTCCAGGCCGTTGTAGTCAATGCCCCGGGTTAATTTAAATAGCTGAGAACGGCTGAGAATACTGCCAGCATTGCTCGCCATTATCCAGAGTAAATCAAAATCTTGGGTGGTCAGATCAATTTTACGCTCATCTAACCATGCTTGTTAGGCTGCATGGCTCAGCTTTAGATTCCCGAAGCAGAGTTCTTTCACGGCTATGTCCGTGGCGGCTGATTGCTGTCTGCGTAGTAACGCGCGAATGCTTGCCAGTAAAACCATGGGCTCAGCCGGTTTAGCAACATGATATCATCGCTATTAATTAACGGATTGCTACGTTTACCATAGCCGATAGCCAGGCCTAAATCCCATTCGCCATCCGCAAAGGCGGTTGGCGTCATACTCGTAAACAGAAGCAGCGCCATGTAGACGCTTAGAGTCTTGCCAAATTGCAGAAAATACATATTAGAGACCTTAGTTTTAACGTAAGCTTATCGTTAAAGGCATCAATGCCAGCAGTCTATGGATCGTTGCATGCGATTGTATAACAGAATTTAAGTAATTCCCTGAACGATCACAGTTTGTGGAACTGGTGCTTGTAGTGGTAGCTACCGTTTTATGTCGGACGCAATGATCCATTCTTGCTAGTGCTCGCGGCAGACAGTTGCACATGCTAGTCACGGACTTTCACGGCAATATATTCTTGGCAAAAGAGCTCTACCAAAGCCTACTAACAGCTTGCCACACTCTGGTAATAGATTCTTTACTGTAATCGTGACA
>JBLHNZ010000364.1:0-4355 GCA_047623245.1 Oceanicoccus sp.
GTACCGGCAGCCTATGGCCAATTAGCCAGTCTAGTTAGTGGTTTTAGGGACCGCGTGAAATCTCGATTCGCCTCAATTGACGAGAGGCGTTTTTTTTGGGAGGGCATACTTCAGGGACCAGCATCTGAAATGGTATTTGCGGGTAATCACAGCGCGGCAAAAAAGCTAATAAGTGACGAGCTTCTAAAGGATGATGTTGCTGGTCCTATCGGAGAAGTGTATTTAGTGGGAGCAGGTCCAGGTGACCCCGATTTACTGACCTTTAAGGCACTGCGCTTAATGCAAAAAGCAGATGTTGTGCTTTTTGACAGGTTGGTGTCTGACGAAATCATAGAACTTACTCGCCGCGATGCCGACAGAATCTACGTAGGAAAGGCTCGCTCGAAGCACGCAGTCGCCCAAAGTGACATTAACAGCTTGCTGGTGACCTTGGCGAAAGAAGGAAGGCGAGTATTACGGCTAAAAGGCGGGGATCCATTTATTTTTGGGCGAGGTGGTGAAGAGATAGAAGAACTTGCTCAACACGGAATTCCTTTCCAGGTTGTACCGGGAATAACAGCTGCATCAGGGTGTGCGGCTTACGCCGGTATCCCTTTAACGCATAGAGACCATGCCCAATCAGTACGGTTCGTTACCGGCCATCTTAAGGACGGAAGTATTGATTTACCATGGAGTGATTTAACGAACAAACAACAAACCCTAGTATTCTATATGGGGTTGGTAGGGCTTCCCGTTATCTGCAGTCAGCTAATCAAGCACGGATGCGACGCGAAAACTCCAATCGCATTAATACAGCAAGGTACGACCCTAAAGCAGCGAGTCTATGTGGGTACGCTCGATACTATGGCTGAAAAAATTGCGGCGCTGGATATAAAGCCTCCAACTCTATTGATCATTGGGGCAGTCGTTCGGTTAAGAGAGAAATTGTCTTGGTTAAAAGAAACTGATGGTGTGGACGGCGAATAGCGGTAACTTGTAGTGTAAAGATCGACATTGGCAATTTTATAACGTCTAAAGTTTTGGTGCAGTTAGCCGATACTTACGTTAGGAGAGTCAAAATGGTTAATTTTACGACTATAAATAATACGAACAGGAGTTCGAGTGTCAGTAGAAAAACAGCGCGACGAAATGTCAACGCTTCAAGTGAAGCTGCTCCTCGCAATCAACATACGTTGGAGCGCCGAGCTCAGGTCGATCGCAGGCTGACCAAAGGAGAGAAAAGGATAATGGATCGCAGAAATATGCGGAGCAGGCGAAGATCTTCTATTAATTTGAGTGTTTAATGGCGTTAAATTTTAGGTAGTTCAGAGTAATCACCATACTAGCTGCCACCGTAAAGCAAATTTATAAACGTATACGAGCCACGCTGCAATCGCCTTCATCCAGATCGGCGCGGCTGGTACTGCAAATAGAAACCCCGTTCTCTATCTCTTAACGCGAAGTCTTTATTTCTGTGTTCGATGGTTTACTGCTATTTTTTTTTCCGAAGAAAATACGGAAAATGCATCTACCAATATATTACCTGTTTCAGTTAGGAGTGCGTCAATTGGTTCTTCTTTCTCCTCCTCCGAAGCCTCCGTATCAGAGCTACTTTCTGGAGTGCTTTCGGCTGACTCGTCAGTATCGGCGGCACTAGCTGTTACAATTCCATTGCCTACTATTACAGAAGCGGCTACTTCTTCATCCAGATCAGCTACCAGGTCCAAGCCTTTTGCCAAGCGACGTTTGTTTTCTATATTTAAGCTTTTTTCTTTCTCTGATTCAAAAAATGTAGTTCGCTCTTCTTGGTTCAAAGGTAATGTTTTGAGTTTACGAGATTCTTCTATCAGCGCCAGCTGATCTTGCAGAAAAATGAAATCGGGGTCAACTTTCATTCTCTCAGCATGTCTCTTTTTTAGTGTGGGAAGAACTGAGTCGATACGAAAATAGCGTTGATGTCGAATAGGGTTTATTCGATCCCATGCCAATGCATTGTCCAAAGAGCTTTCGCCTACCTTCTCGTGGTCGTAAAGGGCCGGGAATTCGATATCTGGAATAACGCCTCGGTGTTGAGTGCTCTCACCTGATATACGATAGAACTTCGATTCGGTGATTTTCAACTGCCCTTTCTCTAGTGCTGTCAATGATTGCACTGTTCCTTTACCGAACGATTGACTTCCCACAATAATACCGCGTTGATAGTCCTGGATTGCGCCGGCAAAGATTTCCGACGCTGAGGCGCTCAATCGGTTGATCAAGACGGCAAGAGGGCCGCTATAGTAGGGTGAACTATTGCGTTTACCATCGCGGAACACTTGAGTGTTAGAGTGCCGGATTTGCACTGTCGGTCCAGACTCTACAAACAAGCCCGTTAGTTGATTGGCTTCCTGCAACGACCCGCCACCATTTTCGCGTAAATCTATAACAACCCCGTCTACACCTTCTTCTTCAAGTTCCGAAAGTAGCTTGCTAACATCTCTAGTCGTACTCTTATAGTTTTTGTCGCCTTTACGCAGTGCTCCGAAATCGATATAGAACGCAGGAATGTCTATAATTCCAATCTTGTAGACCTCACCGTCCTTATAAATATCCATGACTTTCTTTTGCGCACTTTGCTCTTCAAGCTTTACAGTATTGCGAACAATTTTAACAATGGCTCGCTCATCGTCAGTTTTCGCAGAGACTGGAATAATTTCGAGGCGAACAACGCTATTTTTTTCGCCACAAATCAATTTCACAACGTCATCTAATCGTAAGCCAATCACATCCTGAAACTCTCCATCGCCTTGAGCAACAGCTACAATGCGATCCGAGGGTTGTAGGTCGCCTTGTTTATCCGCAGGACCGCTCGGGACCACCCTAACCACAGACGTGTATTCGTCTCTAACCTGCAAAACCGCTCCAATACCTTCAAGGGATAGACTCATGTTGATGTTAAAGTTTTCGGAAGTTGTCGGAGAAAAGTAGCTTGTATGAGGATCGTAAAGACTAGCTAAGGCATTAACATATATCTGAAAAGCGTCTTCACTGTTGGTTTGTTTTATCTGATTGAGTTGATTCTGGTAGCGCTTAACCAATAAGGGTACTATTTCTTCCTCGGGTTTCTTTGCAAACCTAAGGCTCATTATCCGGCTCTTAATGCGTTTTCGCCATAGGTCGTCCGCTTCTGCGATATTAATTGGCCAACTAGACTCGGATCTATCGAGCTCAAGCTCTTCCTTACGGTTAAAGTCCATCGCTGCAACCATTGTCGGCAATAGCTCAATGGTGCGCTCAAGTCTGTCAATCAGCCTTTGTTGGTATCGGTTGAAAATGGCAAAGCCAGGCTTCAAATCACCTTTGTTGAGGGTGTCATCAAGGGTGTAACGAAATTTTTCAAATTCTTTCAGGTCGGGTTGTATAAAATAACTACGGTTACCATCGAGTCGTTCGATATAATTGTCTAAAAGTCTCGATGACAAAGAATCGTTTAAAGGTTGCCCGTTATAATGCTGACTTATTAGCTTGTTGGTAATATCGATTACGATTTTAGACTGCTCAGAGTCAAATGATATTGGCTCGATCGGCTTGCCGAAAGCAGCCGGTGCAATACTGAGTGTAATGCAGAGAGTAGCGGTATTAAAACTTCGCAGCAGCTTCCCAGCTCGCGTACTTCGACCAATTTGCATATTCAACAATTCTCCACTTATCTGACGGACTACGACACTATGTTGTCGTATTCTTGTGCTGGCTTAAAAAATAAATTATTCGACTTTTTCGCCATATATCTACTTTGACGGGACACTAGAAATACTGTGGCCAATTCTGACTTGCATAAACCTTCCACTTATTATGGCAACAAACACACGATATAAATAGCCCGACAGATCAAGGAAGAGCCTTATTTTGCAATACAGGCTGCATCAACTGTACATATTGTTCCTTGAAGAACGAATGTAGAATCGTCACGAGTAAGGCATTAAATCATATTTTACATTCATTCAAGTCCTTGTAGATTAATTTATATGTTAATAAACAATGTTTTACAGTATTTTTGTAAAGTAAATTATAGTTTATGTTCGTTAATATAAGCGACGTAAAGTGATTGTTTATACACGAGTATAAATAGACCTAAATAGACTTAACGAGTTCCATTGCTTCCGACAAACGTCTAACTCGATCATTCAAATCTTTGCCTTCTGCACTTAGACGAAAAGTGGTAACCCCCGCTTTCTGGTAGGCGCGTAAACGCTCAATAACCATTTCTCTCGTGCCGATAAGGCTGGTTTTCAAAATCATGTCATCGGGTACTTGCCGAATGGCTTCCGATTTATTTCCTGCAACCCATAGTTTTTGTACTTCGATCGCTGTTTCGGCATACCCCGAACGCTTAAAGG
>JBLHNZ010000365.1:0-4341 GCA_047623245.1 Oceanicoccus sp.
TCTGCCGATACAGAGCTCGGGTCTGCTTAGGGCCTAGCCGCGCCTGGTCGGCATTAATACTTAACTCAATACCCGGTGCTATAAAAATGCGACTAACCACCTGCACATCGCCCCGCTTGGGTTTTAATGGCAAAAGCGTACTTGTCGGTGTTTCTCCCTCCTCCAATAGCTCACGAATACGATCAAGACTATAACCCGCGCTTTGCCACTCTTTGATTTTCTGGAGCTGGCTTAAGTGCGAATCCAGATAATACGCTCCACGCTTTTGGCCTTCAGGATGGTCTAAAAGACCCTCATGTATGTAGTACCTTATCGTTCTGGGGGACATATTAAGCAAGCGGCAAATTTGTTCCAACGTATAGTGTTTTTCTGCCATAGATCTGATAACTCTTTTAAACAGTATAAACGACAGTATAGATGTCAATTTGCGGGTGTCAATGAATAAGGATTGGAGGCATATAGCGTGGCCAAACCCCTCAACCGACTTTAGAATTTGTCTTTTCCTTTGGCATCCCATAAATTCACAGATGTTGCCTGCGTGTCGGATTATATTTTTGAACAGCGCTGTACTCGCGATCTAAATAGATTTTAATCACTAAAAATTGCCGACTGTCTCGAATTAGTCTGATATTCGTAGCAGTAAAAACCGCGGCGTTTTCAGCCGAATTGCGCCATTGGTGATATACTAACGAGCGAAAAGCTAAACAGACATTTTAAGAAAAATGGCCGTTTCTGGAAGGAAAAACGCCGGACGTGTATGATTTTTCAGGGAAGGTGTCGTTAAATCTGCACTTGTTATACAAACATAGGTAGACGGTGTCCCTGTCTGATAACTCTCTGGATATGAGGCGAACTGATAGTAAAATTTGAGCGCGCTCAGAATGTATAAAATATCGCTATTCATCGACATTTCATTGAATATTTCCTATAACACTTCCGTGAATTTATTGTTGTCCAAAATTTCACTGAAGCCCCTTTCCGACTCTAAAGGAAATGTCAGAAATGAAAGACAGTTTGCCTAAACAATTCTTTACTCGACAGGACGAATCAGCCGACGAAGAATTTTATCTTCTTCCTCGTTTTAAAACGCACATCGACGATGAGACTATCGACAATCTTACAGACTATTACCGTGAGGTCATTCCGAATAATAGCAACGTTCTTGATCTAATGTCTTCTTGGATATCTCACCTACCTGAAGATCAGAAATATGCTAGAATTTCCGGACTGGGTATGAATAGTGAAGAGCTGGCAGCTAACAAACGGCTTTCAGACTACCGCGTACAAAATCTTAATACCAACCCCTCATTGCCTTACGCTAACGACAGCTTTGATGCGGCACTTATTGCCGTTTCGGTACAATACCTTATTCAACCTATCGAAGTATTCAAGGACATTGCCCGATGCCTATTGCCGGGAGGGGTATGTATCGTCAGTATGTCCCACCGGTTATTTCCCTCTAAAGCCATCTATGCTTTTCATGCTTTGCCGTCTGAAGACCGATGTCGGTTAGTGGGCAGCTATTTGAAACAAGCGGGCTTCAATAACATTGATATGATTGATCGCTCTCCACCAAACGCTGACCCATTATGGGTTGTTGTTGGCAAGAAATGATGTGAGTTTAAATTAATCTATACAAATCGAACTGGCAGTCTTACTCGTGACCCTATCTTCAAATTTTTGGCTACGCCGAACAGTTACATGTGTTGACGCAGGCGTCACATTATCCCCAGCAGATCTCGTCATTAATTGGCCTTAAACACGATACGCGACACAATTAAAGCAACCCGGGTTGGCGTTGTGGATATGAATGTATTCGACTCCGCCGCTTTCGAATTGCCTGGAGATTCCAGCCGGTAAATCCCTACCCGCCACAATTTCTGCTCCAACCATCATGTGCTCTGAATCGTAGGCTCGTACAGACAATAGCCTATCCTTCAAGATTTCTGGTACCTCGTTCATTTCCAGAGTAGCCATTTCAGCTTTCTCACGAATAAATATGGGGCCAGATGCTCGATACGGTGAACTAACATTGTGATGAGTAAAAGACACCGCTAGTACTCTCTCACCTATTTTCGCGTCCTTTAACGATACTCGACATGGGTAGCCGGGATGCGCATCGACCCTTATCCATTTGGCATTTCGATCGGCTAGCGCCTGCTTCGACAATTCGGTAAAACCATTGAGTACACTTTTCGATAACGGTTGTATTATAAAATTGATTAACATGACTCATTCCTTAAAACGAAAATACAATCATACAATCGAGTGCGATTAATACTCGCCATTTCCGGACTCATATTAAAAAGGTAATGACAAAGAAGAATCTTCTACTATCTATCGTTACGAAAATAGTAATTCGCATTAACCACGGTTTCGTTTCTCCGCACTCACGCACATTCTCTACCCAATAATGACCCGTTGAATATCAAAAGATTAACTCAGAGAATAAAATTTTTCTGCGGAAAGTCATTAATTACTATACTATTTATCGGAAATTAACCGGAGAAAATATCGATGAATAAAAACAAAGCAAACAACATGTCGCGAAGACAGTTCAGCAAGCGAGCGCTCATTACCATTGCCAGCGCAGCAATAATTCCCGTTGTTGCTACTAGCACAGTAGCAGAAGAAATTAAAAAAACTGACAAGCCTCTGAATATAGGAATTGTGGGTTCGGGATACATTGGCGGCTCAGTAGGAGTCCTCTGGGCGAAAGCTGGACATAATGTCTTTTTCTCGTCCAGGCATCCTGAAAAGCTTGGCGGACTGCTTAAGCAAGCGGGCCCCTCTGCGAAAGCCGGACTTCCAAAAGAAGCGGCGGCATTTGGCGACATTATATTTATGGCAGTCCCCTACCATGCTATGCCGCAAGTTGGAAAAGATTTAGGCGCATTAATTCAAGGCAAAGTCATGATCGATTGTGGCAACCCTTATCCAAGTAGAGACGGAGACATGGCGGTAGAATCACTTAAGAAAGGGACCGGCGTTGCATCTGCAGAATTTTTTCCTGGAGTGCGTTTGGTCAGGGCTTATAATTCCATCAGTTATCAGTCGATCATGACACAGGCACATAGAGACGGCGAATTAATGGCTATTCCGGTGGCTGCCGATGACGATAGCGCGTGGAACGTAGCGTCGAAATTAATAAAAGAATCAGGATTCGATCCGGTTTTAGTAGGCCCCCTTTCCAGAGCCAGAGAATTTGATAATCGTTCGGCCCTTTACGGCAAGAAAGGCACTGCGCAAGAATTACGGGAAGCTTTTGGCTTGTAATCTGTATGCGATGTCAAACTGTATCTGCGACTGCAGTTTTCGATAGAAGATGTTGTTCGTTAGCCACTCGTCTGCGGTTATTGAGAAGCATAAAACAGATATTTGCGCGTTGATTTACCGATCGTCTGAAGCTGCTTCTAAACCATTCAGGGCAAAGAAGCAGCAGTTCGCCGTTAAGGCGAACGTTCAGTTCGTGTAAGTCACGCAATTTGATACTGTAGTGATTGACTCGCAACGTTGTGGGGTCAATCTGTGCAGCACCCGTATTTTTCTCTTTTTACTACTTCGTTGCATGTTCTGCTGCTTTGCCAAACACTCTCAAAAAATTGCCTCCCCAAATTTTAGCAATGTCTTCTTGGCTATAACCTCGATCTACAAGCCCTTGAGTAACATTTAGTGCCTCACTTGCGTCATCAAAACCTACGATGCCACTGCCATGGTTAAAGTCGGTACCAATCCCCACATGGTCAACACCAATACGTTGAACGAGGTAGTCAATATGGTTTAACATATCACCGACACTACCGGGACCCAATAAGTCGCTTACCGCTGTAAGAAACGTTTTCTTGATTACGGCATCTTTAATCTCCCAATACAATTCAAAGGGATAGTAGTAGTCTTCTTCGATTCCAGCAGCCAGACGTGCTACGCGAATTTGTACGTCCAACTCTTTATTGGAAGAATCAAAAAGGTACCCTCGAAAAGGTGCGACATGAACCACACCGCCATTTTCACCGATACGATCAATTTCTTCGTCAGACAAATTGCGACTAACATTTGAAAGCTGCCACACATTTGAGTGACTGGCTATAACCGGAGCCTTAGACATTTCCAATACTTGCAGCGTTGCCGCTTTTGACAGTTGTGACACATCTACGATGCCACCCAGTGCATTAATGCGAGCAATGGCAGCGCGACCCAGTGTCGATAGGCCTCCATGCTCTTCTACAACTTCGTGAGCACCCTTTTCAGCGATATAGATAGGTCTTGATGAATCTGCGAAATCATTATGCCCCATGTGGGTTAGTGCAAAAACACGTGCGCCTGAGGCATAAAATTCGTCCA
>JBLHNZ010000366.1:0-4300 GCA_047623245.1 Oceanicoccus sp.
CCAACCAAACGAAACTGTACCAATCCTGCTCTCGGCCCTGCTCAAGAATCTGCAAAATCTCAGGCATTAAGGCGCGCAATTCATTTAGGTGTGCCGGACAATCAGTTCTTTTCCTAGACATATTATTCTCCTGCTATCTTTACGCCAGCCCGAATTAACATGGCATTGGGGCCAATATAACCTTGGGTTGGATCGAAGACGCTTCCTATACTGTTTAATTTTATTTCTTCGTCGTCAAATGAAAAATCACATAAATTTTCTCTGAAATCTCCTGATACGACGCCTCCCTTAACCATTGATATGTACTCACCTTTTCGATAGAGCTTTCCTAGTTTTATCTCACTACTCCAGGTCAGGGTATTTGAATCTATAAGCAATGAGGAAAACGACAAAATTTCAATACATTCGTCGACAGAATCCAGCAAAGACTTCTTTGAGCTAACTCCCAATCCCAGAACGATGTTTCCGTCGATATTGTTGGCTGGTTTATTGAGGTATTGGCCCATTTTGTGATGAACAATCTGGTGCTTAACAATGTCATCTTCGATAACTTTTGCTTTATTGGCGATAAGACCTTCGCTGGTATAGGGGCTACTCTTTGCCATAACAGCTAAAGTAGGATCAAGTGTCAGCTGCACAGTATCTGATAAAGGCTGCTTTTCACCCTTAAAGACAGCTTGAGCGTTTTCTAGAAAAGGTTGTTTTGCGTATTCTCGATCGGCAAATAGGAGCCCAACTAATTCGTGAAAAAAATCTGATACAACCTCGCCAGCCACCATGATAACCGCATCGTTTTGGGTAGCGGGCAATTGGGTTTCCTCAATACTCAACGTCTCGTCGATAACTTCGTGCATAAAGCTTGCGAGATCTGCCTCCTCTAGACTAATCGCCTTTTTGTACTTTAAGACCTCTTGAGTATTTGGAAGTGGCAATTTTTCCAATGCCATCTCAAAGTAAATATCTGTTTTGTCTTTGCTACCTGTAAGCCCCGTCGAGGTTTCAAAATACTTACTTTCTCGATTCGTGAAAAGCTCTCCACTATTGATTTTGACACCATTGTTCGCTTTCGCCGTATCACTGACAGTCGTCAAAAGTGTATGGTGTGCCTTTCCTATGTCGTCGCAAATTACTTGATCCGACATTTCTATTTGGGGGTACTTCATTCCAAGATTATCAGCAGGTTCCGCCAAGTTCCAAGCTCTGTTTCCAACCAGTAGTGAGTTTTCATAGATTTTGAGAATTTGCTCGTCCAAAGAACTCAAGGTATCAATGCTCGACGCGGAACTCCCCATCACCTCCGGGATTCCATGGCGTGTGTAAATCTCAACAAAATAGGCAAGGTCTTTTACGTCTCGATCTTGATAAGGTTCGAAACCTAACTCTTCATTTCCGACCAGGAGACTTTGCAAAGAAGTACTTTCATTGATTGATAACCTCCAGCCATAAAACTGACCGCCTTTATCTTTTTGGATATTCTTCAGTCGTGCTTTCAATTTGTCTAACAAGGGATCGCTCTTCATTTCTCGATTACCAACTAAGGTGTATTAAGTTGCCTTGTATTCTAAGCCACAACTCAGCCCACGTCACTTGCGAGTATCATCGAAGCAAAAGAAATTCCAAAAGAACTGACTAGAGCGAAGTACGCTTTCGACCAAAGGGTTGGCTGTCGCGAACAGATACGTTTTTGAAATCTGCTAAGCCCATCGCGTAAAGTGAAGAATCCGCCGGTGACCCAAATTAGATGCTCGAGAGCCACTCAAGTTTCCAAATGGATTGTTCGACCAGAGTATAGACGTCTGATGGTATCTTTCCTTCGAGAATTTCAAATCAAAAAGTATTGGGGGTAAGACGAAACGCCTCCAAACTTGCCCTCTTCCCATCCGGTTAGCGAGTCTAATACCTGCAAAGAATTCATAAATACAATGTGCGGCTCCAGGGAGCTTCCGATACTGACCTGACTGATGGAAACCAGCGGTTTGTTTTGTTTTGTTAATTCCTTGTCTAGAATCGATCGAAATTCATTAACCAGACCCAGTACGTTGCGAGGCGTAATTTCCGGCAATTTTTCGCCTGCCGAACGATTCAACGACTGTCGTTTTCGCCAGCCGGGGTCCTGCTGTTCTCCGATGGAAGCCAACAAACTATTGATGTTGACCCAAACTGCATAGACGTGACTTGGAGTGGTATCAGAAAGAGGCCATAGCCGTACTGTTTCAGCTCGCACAGGCTGAGACATTATGAGAATAATACATAGTGTAAAAAGGGCATTCTGTCGCATACAGAAAATTCTCTCCGAAGTTAGTAGCTAGAGGTTCTCAATCCAAATCGAATTCATTGGACATATAGTTACGAGCAATTTAGTTACGAACAACGTAGTTACCAGCAACGTAGTTACGAGAAATATAGCACATTTTTCGCGACACCCTTACTTCATCCGTTTAGCGAGTATAAAGTGCCCACCAGCGATTGGATCTTACGAAGTGTTTCATTGCGATCGAAAATCGATCCAAATTGCGAGAATGTCACCTTCATACAACTCTACGTCTTCTAACTCACCTACCTTCTTCCGATATGTCATCTTTCATATGCTTGTAATCAGTACAAACTAAACCTGGAGCCAGCGTATGCAGAGAAAGGACATCGATGTTTCTAATTCAGCCTCAACGTCGCTAACAAAACTAGCAAGCCAACCGTTTCTAGTATCTCTAGAGAGGCGCCAACGGTATCTCCAGTACACCCGCCTAACCGAGACATCATCATGTTGCGAAGCCACCACAGGGTGAGCAACCCAAACATCATGAGTGCTATGCCTATTATGGGACTAACAATAAGCAAAAAAATCGGTAGAAAAATACACAGTAAGGTCCCCGCATTTCTAGGCACATGTCTATGTAGTGACTCACCAAGCCCCCCTTGTCTAACATAGGGCGTGGTTAACAATAATGCTACTATCGATAGCCTTCCCAACAGAGGGACCCAGATTAGATAATGAACACTTTCCTGGTGTAATAACTCGGCAATCGTATGAACTTTTACCAACACCAGTATTGCAACAACGGCAACCGCTACTGGGCCACATGTTGGGTCTTTCATAAGCTCTAGGGTCCGTCGTCGCGAGCCAAATCCGCCGACCCATGCATCGGCACTGTCGGCGAGACCATCAATGTGCAAAGCGCCCGTTAAGCCGATCCAAAATGCGACGACTAACGTCGCTGAAACAATCTCTGGGAATAACAGCAGAGCGACTTTGGCAAAAACTATGACCGCCACACCCAAGATCGCTCCTACGAAAGGATAGTAGAGCAGAGATAAACCTATTTCCGGCAGCCTATCGTGCGAAGATTTTTTGATCGGTAAGATTGTCAAAAACTGAAATGCCAGTAGCACACTACGCACATGGGAATAGAGGCGATCGGATGGTTGGATCATGCTAAAATTCGCCGGTTGAATTTGTCATCCCATTTAGAAATAACAGACGGGGGAAAAAGTCCCCGTCGTACTCGAACATTTCAAACCGACTTAAGCTGGCATAAGGGATGTCCAATCGCGTAGCCGCCGTCAACGGCATTTGCAGCAACCAACTTATCAGCGCCCGTATCGTTCCGCCGTGCTGCACTATAAGAATGTGCTCACCGCGGTGCGCGTGTAGTATTTTTGTCCAAGCGGGCATCAAACGTCCCAATAATGCCTGCATAGACTCGCCATTAGGCGGGGAATTTTTATCCGGTGATTGATAAAATCGATCGACAGCTTCTCTATCGTTGCTCCAGACTTCCTTTAAGGCCCGCCCTTCCCATTCTCCAAAATCCATTTCCCGGAATGCATGCTCGATTGACACAGGGGTAGCGAAATATTTCCCCTGAGCTTCCGAAAACAATCGGCAACGTTGCAGTGGCGAGCTAAATATTTTCTGCCATGGGGATTGCCGCTTATCTGGGACGATCGCCGATAGTGCCGCTTGCATTTGTTCCCATCCTCTATCGGTTAATTCGACGTCGGTTGATCCACGATAAATGTCACCGCCGCGACACTCACCATGGCGTAACAGGTCGACGATAATACTGTTCCGCGAAGATTTCATTTTTTTCAACCCCTGTGGTTTCGTCTGGAACAATTCCGACGATAGGACGCGCAGCCCAACTATTTTCAACCTCTTCGATGAATAATATTACCGAAGCGATGTTTCAAAGTATGACGCTTACACCGGCGTCGCTGAAGCTTGCCATGCGATTATGGAGATCGCAGGCAGTCCGTATTATCGGCACCGCAAGAGCAGCTCCGCTACCCTCGCCTAAACGTA
>JBLHNZ010000367.1:0-4282 GCA_047623245.1 Oceanicoccus sp.
TCTATCAGCGAGCAGTCACTATATTAGCTGACTTAAATGAAGCGGAAGATATTGTATCCGATGCACAATCCGATTTGGCAGGAAAAATTAAGCTCGCCGCACCGATGGGACTCAGCATCAACCAATTGTCGAAACCACTCGCCAAATTTATGGAACAGCATACGCAAATTGAGATTGCCATCGACCTTAATGATCGGCAAATTGATCTAATTGAAGAAGGATTTGATGTTACGGTTCGAATTGGTGATTTACAGGACTCGAGCTTGATTGCGCGCAAGCTGACAAGCTTAAAGTTTGGCATTTGCGCGAGCCCGGACTACCTAAGAAAACACGGCGAACCGACTCATCCTTCAGAATTATCCGGTCACGAGGTTCTGATCTATAGTAATGTAGCCGCTACGCAAGTCTGGACGTTTAACGAAAACGGCAAGCGTATTCAACCTCGGGTAAAGAGTCGGATGAGCGCTAACAATGGCGATTTTTTAGCAAAACTTGCTTGTAATGGACTGGGAATTACTTCCGCTCCACTTTTTCATCTACAAGCCTATATTGACAGCGGCGAGCTGGTTCCAATTTTAACGAAGTTTCCAAAACCCGAAGTTGGCATATACGCGGTTTACCCACCCGGACGAATGGTACCCAGGCGAGTGAAAGTATTAAGCGATTATTTGTTTGACTGGTTTCAGGGAAATCGATGCTAGCCTTGTATCTTAGTTCCATTATCCCATTTCATCGCGTTCTACCCGATCCTTCAAAACCGAACAATTAGAATCGAACTTTCTTCCAGTTACTCGATTTTGTAATGACCGTTGCAAGGTCATAGGGCGTAGTATGCACCGCGGTCATTTTACGACCCACGTTCACGAGTATGTAACCGGCAGGGCCTAGCAGTCGGCAAGCGGCTGCTCTTCGTCTACATTACGCATATGGTCAGCCATTGGCTTAATTTTTTCTAACAAGGCAGATTCCAACGCCGGAGAAAAATTCATTTCAGCAAGCGCTTTATATAAACATAACTGCCATGCATCTCGATCTTCAACTCCAATTGAAACGTGGTTATGACGTGCGCGTAATCGTGGATGCCCATATTTGTCTACAAATAAAGGCGGGCCTCCAAACCAACCGGAGTAGTATTCAAAGAGTTTCATCCGAGATTCACTAAGGTCTACAGCATGCATAGACCGAATTCTCCCAGCTTCAGGTAGAGTATCCATGAAATCGTAAAATAGATTCACGAATTTACGTACACTAACCTCTCCACCTATTTGTTCATACAAACTTTCTTGCTCAGACAACTACCTGCTCCTAAATTCATCGATAACAATAATACGTCAAAAACTATAGACTTTACTTTGCGAGATTATAAGCCACCGAAAATACTCATGCCACCGATTATCAACGATCTTCAAGCGGCACCAAGCATTAGCGACTGCAATCCATTTTTTTCGATTATATTCCAAGTGAAAACGACCACTTACTATTCGACCGTTACGCTTTTCGCCAAATTGCGCGGCTGGTCGACGTCACAGGAGCGCAATAGTCCAATATGGTAGGCAAGTAATTGAAGCGGAAGTAGCATCAGGATAGGGTCGAGAATCTCGTGTGACTTCGGTACTATTAACGCATCGTCTACAAGGTTTAGTAAATGTTTCCGGCCAGCACCAACCGGATGTGTAACGATTAAGATCGGCCCCTTACGGGCGCGAATTTCTTCAATGCTAGCCATATTTTTTTCGATCAAGTCGTCATCTGGCAATACAAAAACTGTAGGGGTTTCTGGAGTCACTAATGCTAAGGGCCCGTGCTTCAGCTCGGATGCAGGGTATGCTTCAGCATGGATATAACTAATTTCTTTGAGTTTTAAAGCACCCTCCATAGCAACAGCAAGACCAAGATTTCTGCCGACAAAATAGGCATTATTAAACACCGCATATTTTTTTGCCACACGTTCAATCTCTGCCTCACTATCGAGAACACTTTGAATATGTTGTGGTATCAACTTGAAAGCTTCAATGAGATTCTTTCCCTGAGCCACAGATAGATCTTTCATGCGACCGATGTGTAGTGCTAAGAGCGCAAAGGAAAGGAATGTCGAAACAAAGGTTTTGGTTGAAACTACAGCAATTTCCGGCCCGGCGTGGATATAAATACCACCATCACAAGCACGTGCAATACTGCTGCCTACAACATTAACAATGCCCAGAACACGCCCACCCTTTCGTTGAATTTCCTGCACCGCGGCCAATGTGTCGAAGGTTTCTCCCGACTGACTTACAGCCAAGTATAAGGTGTCCGACTCTATCACCGGATTACGGTAACGAAATTCAGAGGCAGGCTCCGCGTCGCAAGGCACTCGAGCCAACTGTTCTATCGTTCGAGCTCCGAGAAATCCGGCAATATAAGCTGAGCCGCAGCCCAGAATTTTTATTCGACGAAAACTCAACAGCTCGCGTGCCGTGAGATTCAGCCCGCCGAGGTGCGCCGTCTGGAACTTACCGTCCAGCCTGCCACGCAATGTACGCACGACAGCCTCTGGCTGCTCGTGAATCTCTTTATGAGTGAAGTGAGAGAAATCACCTTTATCATAGGTATCAGCAGACCAATTGATAGTCGCCGTCTTTTTCAGAGCCGGACTCGCGTCCAGCGTGATCACTCGATAGGCAGTCGGTGTGATTTCAGCGACTTCTCCATCGGAAAGATAAACCACCTGCTGCGTATGCCTCACTAATGCCGCTGCGTCTGAAGCAAATAACATTTCCTTATCACCAATACCCAACACCACAGGACTGCCATTGCGCGCAACAATAATGATACCTGGACTATCGACATCTATTACCGCAATCCCATAAGTTCCAGCAACTTCCGCTAAAGCCAGGCGAACTCGTTCGAACAGCGAATCAGCCTCCGTTGACGCAATTAAGTGCGCCAGTACCTCACTGTCTGTTTGAGACTTAAATACATTGCCGTGAGCCTCGAGACGGACACGCAGCTGGTTTGCATTTTCGATAATACCATTGTGCACGACAGCTATTTTGTCATCATCACTACAATGTGGATGAGAGTTAATATCCGTTGGCTCGCCATGCGTCGCCCAACGAGTGTGTCCGATGCCTGTATTCCCTTTAAGACGTCTTGGTAGCGCAGATTCCAATACGCTGATTTTCCCTGCTCGTTTGTGAACCTGCAGACGACTTTTTTGCTGCACTGCAATTCCGGACGAATCATAACCGCGATACTCCAGGCGGTTAAGGCCTTCCATAAGAACGGGAACAGCATTTTGCTTCCCTGTATAACCGACAATTCCACACATAAGTTTCTTTCCTATCCATAAATCATGCGACGAATTTGCCGCTGTGAAAGTTCAGGGGCTGCGAATACCAATTCTGCAAGCTCTTCTTCAATACGCCTGTATATTCGCGCATTCGAATAGCCATCAATTTGTTGAAGCTCTGTATGCCTGCGCTGCACAAATGATTCTGGCGTTTCCGAAAAATAGGCTATGACTTCGGCAACCAGTTTTTCCGCTTCCGCACTACTCAAATTGCTAGTATTGCCAAGATGATTGAGTAGCGGTGATAAATTTGATTTGTTTTTCATACCGTAAATATAAAATAAACCTAACTTTTAACAAGATATTTACCCGATAAAGGGCAAAATATATGAGAAAAACTAAAAAAATAGGGAGACTGGGATTATTAAGGGAGATTATTAGCAGAAGAAGGATGCTCGGAAGAGCGTCGCGCTGGAAAAAATTGCATTTTTATTTCTACACATGGCGAGAATATCAGGGGGATTTCAAAGGATGCCTCAGAGTGAATATTAACAGGCACTCACACCGTAAGCATCGCTTCGTGCACAAACGTTCGAAAGCTCAAAATACGTAATCCCGACAACTGCGCCAACAAACGGTGCTTACAATGCTAGAAGGGCAGAATCGACACCGCCACCTTACTTCCAGAATTGCATAAATTGAAGAATATCACCGCTAGGAATTGGCTCTGAGTAACAATAACCCTGTACGTAATCGCACTTAACCTCCTTAATAAAAGCCAGCTGCTGCTCGTCCTCTACGCCATTGGCAACTGTCACGAGATTTAAGTTTTTTGCAATGCCAACAACCGACTCAAAAAGCTGCCTATCAGAGTCGTTTTCCTTACTGTCACTGATAAAACAACGATCTATTTTTAGTACGTCGATCGGTAATTTTTGCAGAAAGCTAATCGATGAATAGCCTGTACCAAACTCATCGAGAGCAATAGAAATATCCAGCTCTCTAAATTGG
>JBLHNZ010000368.1:0-4258 GCA_047623245.1 Oceanicoccus sp.
CTGTGCAAAAGTTAAGGCACGGGAAATTACGAGTTTTACGTCGATGGCAGCGGTCGCAGATTTGGAAGCATTGAGAAACGCTTTAAACGCAGAAAAAATAAACTTGTGGGGCGCCTCCTACGGAACACGTCTAGCTCAACTCTACATGCGAAGCCATGCAAACCGCGTTCGCACAGCTGTCTTGGACGGCGTCGTACCATTCAAACCATCCTATATTCAAACTCAGGCGGCGCACGCAACGGCTTCACTGAACACGCTCGTCGACGATTGCCAACAATCACCCGATTGCGCAAAAGCGTTTCCGTTTTTTAACCCAATAGCCCTACTCGACCGTCTGAGTGCTTCGCAAGACATCACCTATCGTCATCCGGTAACGGGTGCAATAACCAATACCAGGACTAGCCGTTCGGTCGTCGCGCAAACTATTTTTAGTAATCTCTACAAGACTCAGTCTCGTGCATTCATTCCATGGATACTGACACAGGCTGTCGAACACAACCAATGGGGCCCTATGGCAACGTTAGCTTTAGATACGGGTGAGTACATCGGTTCAAAATCACTGTACAGTGGCGCTTATTTTAGTATCGTTTGCTCGGGAGAGCTGCGTAGAAATACTCCGGGAATGGCGTACACAGATACCAGCTCTCCCGATTACGCCTTTTTCAAAGGCCTCCCCAGAAAACAACTCAACTCTATTTGTACCGACTGGCCGGTGAGTGACATTCCCGAAGCGTTACCCTATCCCGACATCGCGACGAGTGAAATTCGCGTGTTAATGATTTCTGGTGCCCTCGACCCTATTACACCACCCGAAATGGCCGACGCCATCGACGATGAATTTCCAAACAATCGACACGTTGTTATCGTCAAAGGCGGCCACATTAATTCCGATCGATTATGCGTTAGCGAGGCTATTTCGAATTTCATTAACGATCCCGTCCAGGCGTTTGAAACGCTGGACAATGAAGACGTATGTGAAAATGAGGTATTCAGCATGCCTTTTGTAACAAGCACGCTTGGAGCATTCGTTAGAGACCAACATAATGATTAAAGTCCGCGCGCTAAAAAAATCTTTCGGGGATGTAAAAGCACTCAACAATGTCGGATTCGACGTCAACCCAGGTGAGATTGTCGCCCTGCTCGGAGGTAATGGCAGCGGCAAGAGCACGAGCATCAACATCTTGACCGGTTTGCTAAAACCCGATGCTGGCACTGTCGATATCCAAGGCATTAATCCCTTCAAAGATCCGATAAATGCTCGAAAGAAAATTGGGGTATTTCCCGACAAACCCGGTCTATTTAACTACCTAACCGTCAAGGAGCATCTCGATTTTTTTGCTTCTCTGCATGGCTTTGAAGGGCAAGAAAAACAAGAAGCGGTCGATCGAACGCTAGACATGCTGGATATGCAGGATATTGCCAATCGTATCAGCAAAGGATTTAGCCACGGCCAAAGTGTGAAATTAGCTTTGGGACGAGCAATGGTTCACTCCCCAGACTATTTAATATTAGATGAACCAACACGCGGTTTGGACGTTTTTGCGGTGCGAAATGTTCGTGAAATTCTTTTGCGCCTCCGCGATAGCGGCATTGGTATTTTGTTTTCCAGCCATGTCATGCAAGAGGTTGAGCTACTCGCGAATCGCGTTGCTATTATAGCTGACGGAGAGGTTCACATGGAAGGCACCCCCTCCACGCTTATGCAGCAAACAGATACCGCCAATCTCGAAGATGCCTTTATCTCTATAGTAAAAAAACCGTCATCGAAAATTCAGTGCGGGAGCCAGTAGTGACACTCATAAAAACGGTTAAAATCATTGTTCGCAAAGAACTACTGGAGGTCGTTCGAGACCGCCGTTCCCTAACGTCCGCCATATTGCTCAGTGTCTTGATGCCAGTTCTTATGTTAGCTGGCTATTACTTCGCAGCGCAAGAACAGAAGAACGCACAAACAGCCGAAATTCAAATATCAGGTGCCGAGTATGCGCCCTCGCTGATCGCTTACTTAGCATCAAAGGGCATAACACAAGGAAAAAATACTGAATTGCAGCTGCTTATTCCCGACGATTACCGAGAAAAACTTGCAAAAGGCTACAGAGTAACCGTCATCATAAAAGGCGACATGTCTAGCAACAATACCGTCACTGCTCGCCTGCTCGCAAACATTCAGGTGTTTGGTTCCCAGATCGCGGGAAGCCGCTTAATAGCAAGAGGCGTATCGCCCATTATTATGAACCCCATTGGCATCGACAAACATGATACCGGGGAAGCTTCTTCCATAGCGCGGTTTGTAGCCCCTTTGTTTGTATTTATGTTAATGATGACGCCAATCTATTCTGTCATGCCCGCTTGTATTGATTGCACGGCTGGCGAGCGCGAACGCCATGGGCTTTATCCACTGCTCTTACAACCGATCTCCCCTATTACGATTCCAATAGGAAAATGGTTGATGTTAATTACCGTGGGGATGACAGGTCTTTTTTTAGCTATTTGCTCAGGGTTTATTGCCTACGCCAACATCGAGTTCAATGGCATGACACTCGGATTGAACCTCAACCCTACCAGCGCCTTTCTATTTTTGTTGGTGTCGCTGCCCACAATCGCACTGTTGTCGGCGATAATGATGGGAGTTGCGACATTCGCAAAAACCTTTAAAGAAGGCCAAACCTACGTGGGGCTAGCCACAATATTTCCCGTTTTTATCGCCGGACTTGGCTCGATTGCCGATGAAAAATATCAGGCTTTTTTACCGCTGTGGGCAGAGGCAACATTACTAGGAAATGTTCTTTCCGGTACTGAAACACATTGGTTGCCATGGCTCGTTGTGGTTGGCTACTACGGGCTTATCGTTAGTGTGTTCTTACTGTGGATGAGTCGTTCAATACAACGCCAGGCGCTGGAATCTTCTGCTTGACCGTTGCCATGTAGAGACCATTAAACTAGCGTATTTATCATCGTGCGATCGGAAATACGGTGTTTTTTTGACCAATACGAAAACGGCCGCCAAAGCGACCGTTTTTGAATTGTTCATCTACCTACAATACTGTTATTCAGTAGCGTCTGGAAATAGCATTGGCGAA
Source organism: Oceanicoccus sp. (assembly GCA_047623245.1). Lineage (GTDB taxonomy): Bacteria > Pseudomonadota > Gammaproteobacteria > Pseudomonadales > Dasaniaceae > Oceanicoccus. The sequence goes on from JBLHNZ010000368.1 coordinate 3,081, forward strand.
GACAGCGCACCAGGGTCGGCCTGAATAGTTGGGCTCTGCGCCGCCGCATCGTAAGCCTGGTGTACACGTTGAGCCTTTGCTTCTGAAACGATTTTCCAATTGGGGTGAGTGAAAATATATTGCGCTTCTTGTTCCATACTTTCGACAACCCACTTCCCTACTGTGTCAGGTGACATTCCGGCCGAAATTGCCTCCGCTACAATACCTTCCATATCGTCAAGCATACCAACCTGACCGCTCTCGGATTCAGCGCCGGCAGGATGATTGCGACGACTATTAATAATTTGCGTATTAACCCAGGCAGGACAAAGAGCCGCCACCCCAATACCTTGAGGAACAAGTTCCGCATTCATCGATTCCGTATATCCCACAACCGCAAATTTGGTGGCATTGTACGGCCCCATACCGGGAGCGCCCACCTGACCGGCCATCGACGCGGTATTAATAATGTAGCCACCTTCCCCATGCTCCTTGATCAGAGGGACAAATGTTTCGCAACCGTAAACCACTCCCATTAGATTGACATCGACAGTCCATTTCCAATCTTCGAGAGGAATCGACCCTGTTTCACCCCCTCCACCACCTACGCCGGCATTATTGACGAGAACGTGAACTTTCCCGAAAACCTCTATCGTTTTTTTGGCCGCATGCCTAACCGCTTCAACATCCGAAACGTCACAAAGAACGCCTTCGACCTGGCCGTTGCTTTCCTGCAAGCTCGCGACCGCTTTTTGTAGTGTTTCATTCTCGATATCGGCCATCATGACCTTCATACCGCGGGCGGCAAAAGCCTTTGCGATGCCAAGACCAATGCCACTGGCTGCACCTGTAACGAACGCAACTTTTCCTTCGAACTCTTTCATACATGGACCCTATCGTTGTTAAAAATGTTTACCAAACCTAAGCCAGGAAAGCCTCAGGAACCACCGGTAATAAAAACCCTACTCCACTGACCGACTTAAATATAGGCATAATACACGATGACGTTCTTCATAGGCCTGAAAAAACCAATGTTACTAACTTGTAATTATTGCCTAACAATAATCATAATCTCTGCACAAACGGGAAAAGCGACTTTAGCAACAGTGCGGCAGAGCTATTATTCCTCGATCAAACCGTGATCGACCAATAATCGCGCCAGACTTTCAGCAGTTGTGAAGTGGTGCCCGAGAATGCCT
>JBLHNZ010000369.1:0-4255 GCA_047623245.1 Oceanicoccus sp.
AGCTCACCTTGAAGCTACCGGAGGGCGAAAGCGTTGATTTTCGTGCGGGCGGTTATGTACAGCTCGAAGCTCCCGCGCATCATGTAAAATACAGTGATTTCGATGTTGGCGAAGAATATAAGGGTGACTGGGAAAGGTTCGGCTTTTTTGATGTAGAGTCAAAAGTTGACGAACCTATTATACGCGCTTACTCAATGGCTAATTATCCAGAAGAAAAAGGCATAGTGAAGTTCAATATACGCTGTGCAACGCCTCCACCTAATAATCTTAGTTTGCCTGCAGGCCAAATGTCTTCATGGGTGTTTAGTTTAAAACCCGGCGATAAAGTGACGGTTTTTGGACCATTTGGTGAGTTTTTTGCGAAAGAGAGCGACTCAGAAATGGTGTTCATCGGTGGTGGTGCAGGTATGGCGCCCATGCGTTCGCACATATTTGATCAATTGAAGCGATTAAAAACAAAGCGACAAGTTTCGTTCTGGTACGGAGCGCGTTCCATGCGAGAAGTCTTTTATGGGGAAGAATACGACGCACTGGCCGCTGAATTCCCCAATTTCAAATGGCATCTGGCGTTGAGTGACGCGCAGCCAGAAGACAATTGGACGGGTTTAACGGGCTTTATTCATAATGTAGTACATGACAATTATCTCGGTGAGCACGTTGCTCCTGAAGATTGTGAGTACTATATGTGTGGTCCGCCAATGATGAACGCGGCGGTTATCAACATGCTTCACACGCTCGGTGTAGAGGATGAAAATATCATGCTAGATGAATTCTAGCACCATGTCGAAGTTTCCCATCTTCCAAAGAGCAGTGCCGCTGCTCTTTGTGTTTGTCAGTCTTCTCGGTTTTTTAGTTTTCACCTCCTCCTGTTCTGTATCCAATCCTGCCACCTTTAGGTTAACGGGTTTTACTATGGGCACGAGCTACAGCATTACCGTTGTTGAGCAAGAAAGCGCTCGCACCGATCAGAAAAAGCTACAATTGATCGTAGACACGCGCCTGCAAACCCTAAATCAACAAATGTCGACGTATATACCCGATTCAGAATTATCTCAATTCAACCGGTCGTTAGTCGATGAACCGGTTGCGGTGAGTGACGAGCTATTTGACATATTGATGCTAAGTCTGGAGCTGAGTTGGTTAAGCAGTGGGGCGTTCGACGTTACCGTAGGCCCGGTCGTGGACCTCTGGGGTTTCGGGGGAGGCAGCGACAAGATCGCAAGTGTAGAAATACCTGTGCAAGCTGCAATCGATGAAAAGCTTCTTCAGATTGGTTTTCAGAATATGGAGCTCAATGTCGCATCGAATACTGTAACTAAAACAAAAGACATCAATATTGACCTTTCCGGAATAGCAAAAGGTTACGGTGTCGACAAAATACGAGAAGTTTTGGAAGCCGCAGGATTCAAGAACTTTATGGTTGAAATTGGTGGCGAGCTCTACCTGGAGGGAAATAGTGATCGTGGCTTACCCTGGAAAATTGCCATTGAAAAGCCGGATGGTTCGTTCGGAAAAATACATCGCGCTGTGAGTATTAGTGGTCGCGCCATGGCGACGTCCGGCGATTACCGTAATTATTTTGAGGTTGCTGGTGTTCGATATTCGCATACCATAGATCCTGTAAGTGGCCGCCCAATAAAACATAATACAGCGTCCGTGACTGTTATTGCCGAGTCGGCTGCTTATGCAGATGGTTTGGCGACGGCCATAAATGTCATGGGGGCCGACAAAGGTTTACAATTAGCGGAGCAGCAAAACCTGGCTGTGTATATCATTGTCAAAACATCTGACGGGTTCGAAGCCAAATATTCTGATGCTTTTAAGCCTTATCTCAACTAGAATGATCAATATAATGTAGGGTTTGTGTTGTTGAGTGTAAAACACAGGTTCCAGTGGTTAATACAAATCTAATCTCGAGGGGATAGAATGAGTATTTTTATAATTACCTTCTTTGTCATGTTGCTGATTGTCGTAGGAATGGCATTAGGTTCGATTCTGGCAAATAAACCCATTAAGGGTTCGTGTGGTGGGCTTAGTGCTCTTGGTTTAAAGACCGACTGTATGATTTGCGGTGGCGATGAAAGTCAGTGGCGGCGTGAAACGGAGATTATCGGGAAGGCCAATTTAGCTTACGACGTGATGACTGAAAAATAGATCGGTCGGGTTACATTGATTCTATGATTACTTCACAAGACTAATATGTTTAGCTTTTTATTAGGTTCACAAGACAAGACAAGACAAGACAAGACAACCAGCCTCATGTAGGCCGGTTGTGTTAACTTACTTTGTTAGAGCATCGAAACTGTCAAAATAAACACCAGCTTAACTTGCACCAATACTCGCGATCTCTTGTCTCTTGCCCTGTAAGGACACCTCCCTTCCTGTTTCAATCAACGCTTAACTCCACAATTCTTTTCTTGCCAGAAAGCTTTTCCTAGCAATTTCGATGTCTTGAAGAAATGGCTTTAACTCACTCATTAGTAAAGCCTGAGGGCCATCGACCAAAGCTTCTTCAGGCTTGGGGTGAAAGTCGACCAGAATCATATTGGCGCCCGCAATGACTCCTTGTGCTGTGGCATGAATCACTTCTAAAATACCGTCTGGTGCTCGCTCCCGTGTCCCAACAGAGTGAGACGGATCGATGCATACGGGCATTCTCGTTAAGCCTTTTACCGTTGGTACCTGTGCAAAATCAACGAGGTTTCGGTGAGGCTTGCCAAAGTCACTTTTCATGCCCCGCAAGCAGAAAATGACTTTGTCGTTTCCTTCGCTAGCCAGATATTCAGCAGCGTTGAGAGACTCATTGAGGGTGATGCCAAACCCTCGTTTGAGTAACGCTGGGTATTTAGTCTGCTTACCGATCGCCTTCAGCAGTTCAAAGTTCTGAGTATTACGGGTTCCAATTTGTAAAATAACGCCCGTTGCGTCGCCTGTATCTTTTAGGGCTTTGTCAATTTCATTCACCTGGCTTTCATGAGTAACTTCCATGGCGATGACCTTGATTCCGTATTTTCCCGCTAGTTCGAATACGTAAGGTAAACATTCAGCACCGTGCCCTTGAAATGAATAGGGGTTGGTCCTTGGCTTATAAGCGCCCATACGAGTGCATAGCTGACCATTGTCCTGCAGTGCCTCCATCATGGTCGCGACGTTTTTGCGGTTATCGACAGCACATAATCCGGCAAAAACATGGAGATGGTCCTGATCAAACTGCAAGCCTTGGTATTCGAAGCCTGTAACCCGTTTATCGTCTTTGTGGCGGCCTAAAATCCGATACTCTTCCGAAATTCTAACCACTCTTTCGACCGCTTCGAGTGATTCCAATTCATCTGCATTTAATGCGTGGGTATCGCCAACTAGATAAATTTCGGTCAACGCTTGTTTTTGTCCCTGTACGATATGACTTTGAATACTAATATTGGGCAGTTTTTGTAGATAGCTGAACGTCTGTTTATAGCTATCAGATTGAGGATCAATATTCGGGTGTAATATCACTAGCATGGATAAATCTCTGAGTTTGATGATGAATTATTCTTGAAGTTCTTCGCGTTTTCTTGCCAGTTGAACTTGCATGATATGTCTCGCAATCACTTGCCGATCGTAGTCACTTAGTTCTACAAAACTAACAGCGACGTTATACCCGCCGCCCGAAATTTGCCAACAATTTATAATTTTTGAAAATAGGACTATCGTTTGGTGTAGAGGCAAAAAACTCACTTGAATAGCAAGATGTCCGTCGTGTGCATGTTCAACATGAGAATGAAAAGACAAACCACCTTCACTCAACGTGATGGAGTTTGGTAGTTGATCTGAAACGGGTTTTATCGTGTCGGCAAGATGTGCCGCTATCGCGTCAATTTTTTTGTTGATAGATTTAAGGTATATTTCTAGATCGCGGTTATGCTCAGCGATGGAATGTAAATGCCGGCTGTATTCCTGGTCAATATGTTGAATTTCATGCATTAGCGAATAGCTGGGATCGTCAATATATTGTTGCGGAATTTGGTTGGCTAATGCAGCCGATTTATCAATGGACTGGTAGCGTAGCAATACTTTATCTTCTATCCGGAAAAAACTACGACGTTCATTAATCATTTTTTAGTTTGAAACCTTTTATTATAGTTGACCAACATCACAAAGTGTTCCGTTTGTGTGCCTGACAGATAGAATTTGTTGGTACATATTATTGTTCAATAGGGTAAACTTTGTAATATCGTTTTGTATTTGTAAGATTAGTACAATTTGTCGCCTTTTG
>JBLHNZ010000370.1:0-4253 GCA_047623245.1 Oceanicoccus sp.
CAACGGCCTCTTCAGCGGAAAACACAACCTTACCCGTTGCACCCCCCGGACTAGCGGGCAAACCCGAAGCGACAATATCCCGTTTGAACTCCGGATTTACCATTGGGTGTAAAAAGGATTCTACGTGCTCGGGTGAAACCCGCATCAAGGCCTCTTTTTCGCTGATCAATTTTTCCTCAACCATATCGACTGCAATCTTTACTGAAGCCCTGCCAGTGCGTTTTCCACTGCGAGTTTGCAACATATACAGGCGCCCCTCCTGAACCGTAAACTCAATGTCTTGCATGTCCCTGTAATGCTTTTCCAATTGTTCCTGAGTCCTGAACAATTGATCATACACTTCTGGCAATTTTTCTTGCAGGGCCGCTAAAGAAAGAGGGGTACGAGTTCCCGCAACGACGTCCTCTCCCGCCGCATTAAACAAAAATTCACCAAAGAAATGGTGTTCGCCAGTAGAGGGATTGCGAGTAAAGGCGACGCCGGAGCCTGAATCGTCGCCGAAGTTACCAAACACCATAGCCTGAACATTTACCGCCGTTCCCAAGCTATCGGAAATATTACTCATCTCCCGATAAAAGTTTGCGCGCGGCGTGTACCAGGACATGAACACTGCCTCGACAGCGAGTTTAAGTTGTTCAAAGGGGTCCTGCGGAAAGTCGGTTATCGTTTTATAAAGAACAATAATTTCCTGCCAATCCTCGGCGGTCATCTCGACGTCAGTAACTTTACTATTGGCTGCTTTGTAATCTTCTAAAAGCTTCTCAAATTTTTGTCCGCTAACGCCCAGCACCACATCCGCGAACATTTGAATAAAGCGGCGATAAGAGTCGTAGGCAAAACGAGGATTGTTCGTTTTCTTGGCTAGCCCTTCCACAATCTCATCGTTAAGCCCCAGATTTAAAATAGTATTCATCATCCCTGGCATGGAAACGGCTGCACCCGAGCGGACTGAAAATAACAATGGATTTTCAGGGTCGCCAAAGTTCGCTCCCATCTTCTTTTCCACAAGGTCCAGTGCAACTCTATATTCTTGCTCCAGACGCGAGGGAAGTCGATTGCCATTGTCGAAAAACTCTCGACATGTGGGCGTAGTAATAGTGAAACCAAATGGAACCGGCAGGTTTAGCGAAGTCATTTCGCAAAGGTTGGCTCCTTTACCCCCTAGCAGGTCACGATCGTCTTTGCCCCCTTCACTAAATAGATAGACGCGTTTAGCCATTTCAAGTACTCCAATTGGAAGTGTGATAGGTTTACTAATGCTAAGAAGTATAACTTTCTATGTATGATGACGTACAGGCATCTAGCGTTATAAGGAAAAATGCCTGTAAACACTGAACAAAACCATACACAAAAATACGGAAAGGGACGAAAAATAGCGACGTAAGACGGTACTACCTAAGATCTGGACTAGCCTGTCATTTGAGTGCGCTAGCCCAACTAGAACCCTCCAACACTGTTCTTTTTTCATTTTCGCTGTTTACCGATAGGACTCCTTACCGAAATTCGAATACTGCACGTGGCTCAATGCCTACGTATTCTTCGCATGAATGGCAAAAATATAAGCCGAGGGTTCCTATCATTGATGTAGGCTACGAGAAAAAGAGCAAGAATAATTACTTCCTCTTTACAGACTTACAACTCTCTACCAGTTCTCCTTGAGATTTTATCTAATAGAGTCTTTAGGAGAACGCGATCGTATTCACTGTTTATTCGCCTCAGCCAATTCCATTTGCCCATCCTTGAATAACATCGTCTGTATGGATTCGAAGTCCACAGGCTTTGCATAAAGGTAACCTTGTAGATAGTCGCATCCATGCTCAACTAACCAGTCACTTTGCGGTAAACTCTCTACGCCTTCGGCCACTAAATCGAGGTTCATCCCCTTAGCCAAGCCAATGATTGACTGAGCTATACACTGGTCATCTATGGAGTCAGGAAGACCATCAACGAAAGATTTATCAATTTTCAATTTTGAAACAGGAAGGTGTTTTAATCGAGATAGAGACGAATATCCGGTACCGAAGTCATCAATTGACAGTTTAATGCCCAGGTTTGATATAGCAAGTAACTGACCTCTCACCATGTCTGAATCCTGACCAATCAATTCTTCGACAATTTCAAACTCAATCACATCACCTTGAAGGTAGAATTCGTTGAGCAAGCTTTCTACCTCTGATACTAAACCCGAGTCGTAGAGTTGATCTGCTGATAAGTTGATAGAAACCCATTTAATGTCCGCCCCTGACTCTCGTAGAGTACTTATATCCATGAAAGCCTGACGCATTATAAACCGGCCAAGCCGAGGCATTAACCCAAGTTCAGAAGCCAGCGGCAAAAAATGAAAAGGTGTAATCAACCCCCGCGCTGGATGCTGCCATCTAACTAGGGCTTCCATACCTATCATTTTCTTCGAGCTAGCCAAAAATATAGGTTGGTAGTGAGCCTGTAGCTGTCTCTTGTCGAATGCTGCTAATAGCTCATCTTCTTGTAACTGACGAATTTGAGTTTGTTCTATCCAGGCGTTGGAAAAATAAGCGACTGATCCTCTTTCTTCATTTTTAGCCCAATACATAGCAACTTCTGCGCTGCGAATAGGACTACTACCTTCTAACTCTTTATCTGAGTATGTAAAAACACCCGTACTGCCACTAACCTCTATAGATAAGCCTCCGGCGAGTGTTATTGGCTTATTCACTTGTCGAGATATGCTTTCAATTATGTGTTCGATTTGCTGTTCATTTTTGACACTGGAGACCCAAAACCCAAATGTATCTCCACCTATGCGAGAAAGGAAGCAACCCTCTTTTTGAGACAATTCCAGAAATTTTTCAGACAAATAGAGAAGAATATTGTCCGCAGCTTTCGCTCCATGGATATCATTCAATTTAGTAAAATGGTCCAGACCAAACATTATCAGTGCCCGTATTCGGGATGGGTCTTGGCTACTCTTCCTGTCAACCTCCAATCTTTGTTGGAAATAACGCCGATTCTCCAAATTAGTCAGACTATCCGAGCGATCGATAATTTCGAGCTTCTCTTTGGTGTCGAGCCAGTATTGATGTTCGTTTATGAGCGAAATAGTGTCGCCCACTGAAGCGGCATAAGACATTTCTGCTACATCCCAAACTCTAGCTTCGTCGGTCTGCTCGATACATAAGACGCCATATAATTTTCCCCTGGAAAATATTGGCGCGTCAAGCATAGAAGTTATGCCTAGAGGCCCTAAATATGATTCGGCAAACTCTGATGTACTGGCGTCGTTCCAGGCATCGTTGGCATTAATTAGCCTCTTTTTACTTATTTCCTTGAAGTAGGCGGGATAATCCTTGCTCAAAAGTACTGCACCGGATTCATAGCTATTGTCTTTCAATTTATACAAAAGCTCGCAAAGAATCCGGTCGTTGGATTCATTAAAGACCCAAATACTCACTCTCCCAACATCAAGTTGTTTGGCGCATTGTTGTAAAATTTCTTTCAGCCGGACAACTCTGTCCCTATCTATAAAAGCTTCTTCATGTGCCAATGTCATAAGGGATGAATGGAGACTGACAAATTTTTGATCTAAATCCATAAAATGTCCAAAAGGTATGGGAAATCGCTTTAACATTGTAGATTATTAATTTGATATGGGTACATTAAATTTTCCACATAAATACTCATCATAACTAGTAACACGGTTACCCAAAGCAAAAACTGCAGACGTCATATTGGCGAGCATTTTCAGAAATAATTTATGAAGCTTAAACCGAAGACACTTTCAGGCGAGCGTCACGCTACCTACTAGCAAGATATTCGCCCAATTTCCCAAATGCAGTCGTTACGTTTTCATGGATCGTCTTACGTAATACCGATGATTCATGATCTCGACTAAAACCGCGTACCGTCGGTCTTGAGCAGTGTTTTAGATGGGTAGTTTATAACCACACCCTTTTCGCGATTGGTTGCTTGGTCGAGATGTTACATGACCGGATTTTTTATTGCCACATGGAATACTTGTCCGCAGGCTTGGTTTGCAGAACATCCTAGAAAAGTGGTTCCGAAATGATCCCATACTGTATTTACATGAAATTCAGTTATCAGGTGTCATAAAAGCAATGAACAAAAGTGCTTACCAATATTCAACATCGGATATTAAGTGAGACATCGTTTCTATGTGTGAGTGTAGTTTTCTACTTTCTATTTCTCACATTACTTCATAGGTGCTACCAGAAAGAGATAGCTTCACGTTATCGCTGTATGAGATCAACCGCCTA
>JBLHNZ010000371.1:0-4180 GCA_047623245.1 Oceanicoccus sp.
CGGAACGCAAAGCTACCCGAGCGAGTATTCGCTCTAGGTCTCCCACCGGTTTTAGGCTTTCCCGGAAACTTTCAAACTGATAATTGCTCAATAACGCTTTTATCGCTGCCTGGCGCAATTCGAGTACAGGTTGGTCGCTCAATGGACGATTGAGCCAACGACGTAGTAGGCGGCCACCCATCGCTGTTTTTGTTCTATCCATAACCCACATAAGGGTATGTTCAGTACCCCCGTTCATGTTGGTGTCGATTTCCAGATTGCGGCGAGTTGCTGCGTCTAGAATGACACTGTCTTCACGACGTTCATGAATCAGGCTGCGGATATGGGGTAGAGATGTGCGCTGTGTTTCCTGAGCATATTGTAAAAGACAGCCCGCTGCTGCAATAGCGAGATCCAGGCCCTCGCAACCGAAACCGCTAAGGTCTCTTGTATTGAACTGTTGTGTTAGGAGACGTTCTGCTGTGTCTAGTTCAAATTCCCAGGGTGGTCTGCGTCTAACACCCTTTCGGGACAAAATGGTGTCGTCGGCAATGTTTTCATGGACGAGAACCTCTGCCGGATCTAGTCTTTGTAATTCGCTTAACACGGCATCGATACTATCGACTTCGAAAACTTGAAATCGGCCACTGCCAATGTCCAGGCTAGAAAGCCCATAGCGCTCGCCGTTAGCATTAATTGCAAGTAGTAAACTATCCCGTTTTTCTTCGAGAAGCGCTTCGTCGCTGATAGTTCCGGGCGTTACGATGCGAACTACCTTGCGCTCGACGGGACCTTTACTGGTGGCGGGGTCGCCAATTTGTTCACAAATGGCAATTGACTCTCCGCAGCGAACTAATTTGGCTAAGTAGCCATCGGCCGAATGAAAAGGGATTCCCGCCATCGGAATGGATTCACCACCTGATTTACCGCGCGCGGTTAAGGTAATACCCATTAACTCAGAGGCTTTTTTGGCATCATCAAAAAAGAGTTCATAAAAATCGCCCATGCGGTAGAAAACCAATTCATTTGGATGCTCAGCCTTTATTTTGAAATACTGCTGCATCATTGGGGTGTGGTTGGCACTGCTGTTGACTTTTAAACCGTTTGTTTTGGTCATATTGGTAATATGCGCTCTCTTTACATTCGAATTTGGAGGTCTGTTGGGTCGATAGGTCGCTATTTAGTTTTGCCGTGTTTTGAAGAACCGGTAAGCTTCTGTAGAGGCTTAAGTCCACGTTCAGATTACTCCTGATAACAAGTCAGGTCCCCGTGTGTCAAAAGGCTGTAAGCATAAGCACTATTATAAAAATCACAAGCCAAATTGTCCCAGAATTATTGAGAGTTGTCCGAGAGCTACCTTCAAAATCATAGAGCACTCCAGAATTGTTAATGATCCATCTCCGCATCTCTAAAATAAATCGAGGAGTGGACAAACGCGGGTGTTTTTCCAAATTATATTATTTAGACGATACGGCTATATTGGGTTGTATTATGTAGTTAATAACCAGACAATTCGTTATCGACCTCTATAAAATATAATAATGGAAAGCAATTGCGGGTCAACCTAGTTAAAGTTCAAGAAAAATAAAGTTATCGTATGGATTTTTGACTACTCGTTGGTATTTGTGGAACGACAGACGCGAGTGTCGAGGCGATTTTGTTCCTTTGGCGAAGAGGTTCTCTGTGAAACACCAGCATATTAAAACAGCAGTAATGTTTTCCGACGTTGCTGGCAGTTCAACAATGTATAAAAAACTCGGAGACAAACAGGCAAAGAGTGCCATTGGAGCCGCTGTTGAGCTGATGATGACGGAAACGAGGGCCAATAGCGGAGTTGTGATCAAAACGATTGGTGACGAAGTTATGTCTCGATTCGAGCGAGCCGCTGACGCCTGCGATGCTGCGATAGCCATACAGAGACACACTTTATCCGGTAATCTACCTTTATCGATTCGCATCGGAATGGGGTATGGTTCAACAATCATCGAGAACGATGACGTTTTCGGCGAAGTGGTTAACGACGCGGCGGCGGTGAGTCGTATTGCAAAAGGGCAAGAAATTATTGTCACACAAACACTTGCTGACCAGATTAGTGCAGATGAGCGGTTTATTGTATTGCCTTTCGATAAAATCTCGTTGAAAGGTAGCGCTGATCTAACAATGATATATCGTATTAAATGGGAGCCTGCGCATATAGATAGTCCTGCCACCGAATTCGTTTCTCATCAGGGCGCAATGCCGGTTGCCCAACGCGAAGTAGTGGAGCTAAGGTATCTGGACGAAATAATTGAAATTGCTAGCGATAGTTGTCCATTTCTTTTGGGTCGCGATTCCGACTGCTGTAACCTGCTGCTACAAAGCGAGCATGCTTCACGTGAGCACTGCCAAATTGTATATAGCCGTGGCAAATATACGCTAATCGATAAAAGCACGAATGGCACCTACGTTAAAGCCGAAGGGCGAGAAGAAGTGTATTTACGGCGCGAGCAAATTCTTTTGGCGGGTGTCGGCGAAATTTCGTTGGGGAGACCCGTTGCTGCGGCAAAAGAAGATGTCATTTATTATCAATGTAAATCGAGCTAAGTAAGACGTTCGTACCCGTTTTACGTATTTTCAGTGCGTAGATTACCATTGCTGAGCTCAGCGACAGAGGACTACTCAGCTAACTATTTTATAATGCCAGTGCGTTTTTTTATGGAGCAATTGTATGTCTGGTTTTGACAGAAAAAATCACCGTTTTACATTGGAACCCAAATTTTTCGATGACTTGGTCATTGGCGAAGCGTTCTATATTCCGTCTCGCACGCAGACTGAAGCGCTCTTTGCTTCATTTCAGTTGACCTCCGGCGACAATCATCCAATTCATTATGATAGAGAGTATTGTGAAGAGCAGGGGCATAGCGGTTTGCTGGCGCACGGTCTGCAAATTCTGGCACAAACGGCCGCTGGTGCCGGGCTTTTTCCGCACTTAATTGGCGAGAGCTTAATCGGCTTTATTGAAGTCAATGCGAAATTTCTGAAAGGTGTTGTAGATGGAGATACGCTATACCCTATGTTGACAATAACCGAATTGAAACCCCAAAATACGACAGGCGTGGTTACAATGGCCGCGACTGTGCACAATCAGCGTAATGAACTCGTGCTGGATGGACAGCATAAATATTTGTTGCGACGTAAACCCAAAATTTAGCAGCTCCATTTGTTTTTCAAAAATGCCCACATTCAGATCCTTTAAATCGTAAGAATTAGTAAGTAAATTAGAGAGAAAATTGATGACCTGGAACAGATTTTTGCCCCCAATTATGTTGGTCCTTTTTTCGTTTATTGGTATTTCTGCTGCGCCCGCGTCCGAACGGAGCTCATCTAATGCAGCCCAAACCGATACACTGATATCTGGGGCTTCGATACAAAAACACATCGTTATGTCGAATGGTCATCCAATGGCCTTGTGGGGAAAATCAGTCTCCAATCCCAAAGGACAGATAATTCTTCATCACGGAAGGACGTGGAGCGCACTTCCCGATTTTGATTTGCAGGTGCCTGGCGAAGAACTGTCTTTGATGGATGGCTTTAATAAGATGGGATACAGCGTCTGGGCTTTAGATGCACGCGGTTATGGTGGAACGCCGAGAGACAGCAGCGGCTGGAATTCTCCCGATAAAGCCGCAAAAGATTTATCGGTGGTATTGGGCTGGATACAGCGTAAAACCAGCAAAAAAACCCACGTCTGGGGTTGGTCGTTGGGGGCGATGGTTACGCAGCTTACCGCACAAAAATACCCGGAAAACATTCTCTCTATTGTTTTGTTTGGATATCCAATACGGCCGGAAGCGCCGTATCCGGAAGCGGCTTCTCGAGAAGGCGAAATGTTAGAAATACCACCCCAAAAAGTTAATACCGCTAAAAATGCGGCAAGTGATTTTATTGTTCCCAATAGCATCAGTCAGACAGCAATAGATGAATATGTCCGGCATGCGCTAACAGCCGACCCGATCAGAGCAGACTGGAATCAAATGTACGAATGGCGTCAGTTAGACGCGACCAAAGTCAATGTGCCAGTCTTGTTATTGCAAGCAGAGTTTGACCCTCTTGCAAATACCACCGTTCATGCGCAGGTCTTTCCGAAATTTACTAATGCCAACAAACAGTGGGTTGTACTGGCAGGCGGAGATCATGCAGCTTTGTTAGAAACACCGCGAAA
>JBLHNZ010000372.1:0-4165 GCA_047623245.1 Oceanicoccus sp.
CGTCGGTGTCGGTACGCCCAAAATTTTTGTTCACATAGTCACTGTAGTCAGCTTTTAAAACCACAGTTGGGGTCAACCAATAATTGATCCCATAGTCCCAAACCTCGGCATCGATTGCGTCGCTATTGCCGGCATTATTATTGTACTCACTGTAGCGAGCAAAAACGCCAAGCTTCTCTGACACTTTAAATGAAGGCTCAATATACCAACCTTCTTGATCATCGAGACCAGCAACATCAAAAGCCTCGCCGTCTACGTCCCATGAGGCCCACAATGCACGAACAGAAACTGGGCCAGTGGTATAAATTGCATGCAATTCGGTTAAAAGTGCGTCGGCCTCTGATGCCACACCCTGCGTGATATTTTCTTGGTACTGAAAGGTTCCCGCCAATTCCAAACCTTGAATACCTGTGTATTTCAACCGCGCTGTATAGGCTAAATCTTCTGCTACCGCTTTCGCAGATTTTTGACGACCACTGCGAATACTGCCGCCGTCTGATGTTTTTAAACCGCTATGAACACCGGCACTGTAAGACAAACCTGGAGCCAATTCTCCGTTAAACAAAATACCCGTTTCCCACCAAGTGACGGGGATAATGTTCTTCTCAACAAGATTGCGCTCTGTTCCATAAAACGTGTCTGGCTCGTGTGTTTCATTCATGATACCCACCGGCACCAAAAATTGACCGAGCTGAACATTATGGCCACGGGAGTAATCCCACTCAATATAAGCTTGCTCCAGCTCAACTTCACCGGGCTCACCATCTGCTGCATACCCATGCTCTAGCTCAAGTTCCGAGAAAAAACGCACTGATTGATTAAACTGATGCGAGAAATAAACAACAAACCGATGTGCGTCTACTTGATCATCCTTGTCTTCGAAATGGTTAAAGTGGTGCTCACCGTAGCCACCTATTTTGGTTTTTTCAGTCCATTCAGACAACTTAGACGTTTTTTCGCCCGCCCCCTGCTCTATAGCGTCAGCAGTTGCCGTTACTTTAAACTCAGTTTCCTGAACTTTTCCCTTTAGAGCTTCAATTTCTTTTTGTTGCTCTTGGATAACACGCCACATTTCGGCAGCGGTTGGCAATGTCTCTGCAGCGTTAACTGATACGGTTATAGCGCTTATCGCGATCGCCATGATAGATTTTTTTAACATTACCTGTACTTCCCCAAATGTGAATTCACTCAATACAGTAATGATAATCGTAATGAGAACGATTATCAATAAGAATAAGAATGAAATACTTGTTTTTCTAAATTAAAACAATCGGGTAATTTCAGGAAGCGCTAGCTTACAAAGGCCTGAATGACTAACCGATAGGGGAAAGGACATTATGAATCGATAAAACGATTCTAGAATTAGTCTTTTTTTGACAAAAAACACAGGTCAAATAGCTATAAACGTGGCCAAGATTCGCGTCTATTATCTTGATTTTAAACCATTGTTACAAGGCGCTCATTTAATCTGGACAAAGCGAGCTTATTCGCTCTCTTAATCGTATCCATCGATGGCGCTTCATTTCTGATATCACCCAACTCAGTCAAAACCACATGAACGTCATCGTGGGAATCGACCTCTGCCATATCGACCAACCAGCGCTGAACATTGGGGAAAGCACTCAAGTCATACACATTAGTAAATTTCGGCTGCAATTGGCCAATTTCAACATAAGCAGCAATATCCGCCAGCGTGACATTGTCGGATGCAATATACCTATTGTTTGCTAAACAATCGTACTCAAGTGTTTTAAGAGCCGCTGTGAAAGTCTTTTTTGATGCAGCTTGCATGGCCTCGGGTATATCTAGATCTTTCCTGATTTTGGGCGCGACTAAACCTAGCGATGCATCCCTGACGTTACGGTGATGATAATGTAAGTACCAGTCAATTTTTGCCCGTGTTTGATAATCGTTTGGATAAACGTCTTGCCATCCGTGTTTGCGCGCAAGGTAAGTCAAAATTGCATGGGCCTCGCCAAGCGTAAACCCACTATCAGGTTCTTCAATGCATGGAATGGTACCCGCCGGATTCTTCGCCAAGAAAGACGGATTGCGACTGCCGGTTGTCCCCGACGAGCCAGGATTAATTAGTATCATTCGAAAAGGTAATCGCTTCATTAACAACAGCCACATCACTGCTCTAACAGGTTGCGAAAATGGAACGCCATAAAGTATTAGTGCGCTGCCGGGTTCATTCATTTTCTTTCCTAATGTGGAATTTGGAGACAAGACCGGGAGGTGTGGTTAAATCTGTATACCCCATTTTTAGATCGTCGTTTAGAGTACGTTAAGGGCTCGATCGAACAAAAAAGAAGTGCAGAATCTGTAATTTGATAGGAAACCCAAACTACAGATGGCTTAAAAACATACTCTTATTGAACTAATGAGCATGAAGGACAACGGGAAGGTCTGTAATTCCGAAAACGAAATTTGAAGGAAGGCGAACTGGCTCATCGACGACTTCCACAAAGGAAAAGCGCTTCATTATTTCTTCCCACATAATTTTTAGCTGTAATTCCGCAACGCGGTTACCCATGCATCGATGAATACCGAAGCCAAAGCTTAAATGTTGTCTGGCATTGGGGCGATCGATGATAAATTCATCATTTCGCTCAATAACGTCGTCGTCGCGATTACCCGAAACATACCACATTATGACTTGGTCGCCCTTTTTAATAAGTTTGCCGTTCAATTCAACATCTTCAAGTGCTGTACGACGCATATACGATAGCGGCGTTTGCCAGCGGATAATTTCCGATACCATATTGGGTATCAACTCGGGCTTTTCTTTCAACAAACTATATTGTTCCGGAAAGTCGTTTAGTGCCAATACACCCCCGCTCATCGAATTTCTAGTCGTGTCGTTGCCACCCACGATCAATAAAATCAGGTTACCCAGTAATTCAAGAGGGTCGTCGATCATGTCTTTTGTGTCTGGATGATTTGCAAACATTGTAATGAAATCGAAGCCATCAGAATTGCCCTCACGCTCCCGCCACAGGTTCTGAAAATACACCAAACACTCCATCAATTCCTTTTCGCGTTGCTCGGGAGTAATGTCAAAAGAACCTAATGTGCCCAGGGCTGTTGCTACGTCTGACCAACGAGTCAGTTTGTGACGATCATCCATGGGAAAATCAAACAAGATCGCCAACATGTAAGTCGTCATTTCAATCGATACTTTATCGACCCAATTAAAACGCTCTCCAATCGGTAAGCTATCGAGAATCAAACAGGCTTTGTCTCGAATGATACCTTCTAGCTGTTTCAAATTCACCGGCCCAGCCGAGGGTGCCACAACGCGTCTTTGCACATCATGTTTGGGTTGATCCATAGCAATAAACTGCGGCGGAATGAAGTCCTCGCCAATTGTACCCATCACAATTTGACCTTCAGAGGAAAATGATTTGTGATTTATATCGACAAATTTAATGTCTTCATAACGCGTGATTGACCAATAGGGACCTACCAAGCTGCCTGAACAATAGTGCACGGGATCTTCTTTACGAAGGCGCTCAAACCATTTATGGTGGACGTTCGCGGCAAATAATTCTGGGCGACTCATGTCAATTTTGTCTAATGGTACGTCGTAAGGATTGACGTCTGCCCAACTTTCTTTAGTTTCTAGTTCAGCCCAATTCATGCACTACTCCTGTTAAATTATTATTACGTAACTGATTTTTCGGAGGTTCATACCCGACAAACGAGTGAGCTCATCGAGGATCTTTATACTAGTTCGCATCAGCTAATATCACAACAGATTTTGTCTTTCTAAAGCACAGTATCAGCAACAGAGGAAATGATGGTTTTATTGAAAATAATCCATATTACGACCAAGAAAAGGGTCGCTTGAAAATGTAATGATGGAATCAGTAGTTCCTAAATTTACCGGTAATTAGCCAGTGTATTAGCCGTGCCACACTGGGGATAATCGGCGATTACGTTTGAAAAATTAGTTCTTTGCAGTACACCAAAAAACTTGCTCATGTCTTTTCGGCTTATGACCTATTTCACTAAAGTGCATTTCAGCTTCTCAAATACTGATTATTAATTGTTCAGACCTTTTTCGAGAGTAGGGCTTTCTTTGCTATCAAACTGCTCCTTCCTAATCCAATCAACGGCTGCATCAACAGTTTTAAAACCCGCCGTCGGAGTAAACCGAGAT
>JBLHNZ010000373.1:0-4138 GCA_047623245.1 Oceanicoccus sp.
GTGAGGGAAGCTGTATGGTGCATAACTCGAGCTATGATTTCAACGATGATATTTTGCCCATTGGCGCGTCCTATTGGTCACGATTGGCTGAATCTGAACTTCCTGTTTTGGCACAAGCCGAGTAGCACGCTAAAAAAGTGAATGAGAAACACCGATATTGTGTAACTTTCAATAATCATAAACGAAGAGAATTCTCTATGAACGACGTATTTATTGTAGAAGCATGTCGAAGTGCAATTGGGAAGCGAGGTAAAGGGCTTGCCGGATTGAAACCGGCTGATCTTTTGGGCGCGGTTCAAAAAGGTGCTTTAGATAGATGTGGTATCGACCCGACAAAAATTGATCAGGTTGTTGGCGGCTGTGTTTCTCAAGTGGGTGAACAGTCGTTTAACATTGCAAGAGTTGCATGGTTGTCTCAAGGACTACCCATAGAAGTAGCTGCAACAACCGTTGATGCACAATGTGGCTCTAGCCAGCAAGCAACATCGATGGGAGCTATGATGGTTGCGTCGGGCGTAGAGAGCGTCGTCATGAGCTGCGGCGTAGAAATGATGAGTAGAGTACCTCTAGGGTCGGCGACAAAGGATGCCTCTCCGATGGGCGAGAGCTATGCCCAGCATTTTCAACCCACAAGCCAATTTACAGGCGCTGCAATGATTGCAGATGAGTATGGGATTACCCGAGCCGATACCGATCAATTTGGCCTCGAGAGTCAAACAAAAGCATTACGAGCATGGGACGAACATAGATTTTCAAGGGAAATAGTATCTATCAAAGCCCCTGTTCTAAATGCGAGCTATGAAGTGACGGACGAATTCCAGGAAATCGATAGAGACGAGGGTTTAAGGGCAACAACGCTTGAAGCTTTGCAGGGCCTTAATGCTGTGCCTGGCCAGGAAATCCACACGGCTGGTAGCAGTTCTCAAATATCCGATGGTGCCGCTGCGATCATTATGGCTTCTGGTAAAGCCTGTCAGGAATTTAATTTAAAGCCACGGGCAAGAATAGTAGCTACAACGATTGTAGGTGTTGATCCTGTCAGCATGTTGAAAGGCCCTATTCCTGCAACACGTAAAGTTTTGAAAAGAGCAGGCCTTAGTGTCGATGATATAGATATTTTTGAAGTTAACGAAGCTTTCGCTTCGGTCGTATTAGGATGGCAAAAAGATTTAGATATCGATCCGTCTAAAGTGAATGTGAATGGTGGGGCGATTGCACTGGGTCACCCAACAGGAAGTACAGGCGCACGACTAATTACAACGGCCTTACACGAACTCGAGCGAAGAAAGGGCAGATACGCTTTAATCGCTATGTGTTGTGGCGGCGGTCTCGGCACAGGCACTATTATCGAACGACTGGATTAATCTTTGATTGAGCGTTGAAATGCATGCATAAGGATTACCATGGAAGAAATTTCCTTCTGTTTTTGTCGAATAGCCTACAGCGCCATTCGTTGCGTCGCGCTAAAAAAATCTATAATTTGCAGCTGAATTGAGATGAAAATTGATTATCGTCGTAATGTTTAGACACAAAGATGGCATCTAAATACTAAATCAAGAGAATGCGTATGTTCCCTATAGATAAATTTCGATGCAACTTATCTATAAGGAACGCTGTAAATCGCCAGATAATCGAGGCCTATCTAGGTAAGCGATCGATGAAGTAAGCGACAGCACATAACCAGAGGGTCAATACAATCTCGACGGCTATAAATTGTGTGGCCATTTCAGCCCCGAAAGCTAACGCTGCGATTGTCCGGGATACAGCGGCAAGGCCAAGAAACATTGCTCCAGCATAGAACCAGCGGGCTTTGGTTGTCACAACCCCAATGAGTATCAAAATCGCAGTACCGATAAAAAAGGACGCAGTGTCACCAATCTGAGTACTTCTTCCTATTCCGTCTAAGAGATCCATACCAAGGGTCTCGGCCGTCTGCTCCGGTTTTGTCAAAAACCCGACTCCGTTGAATAACATAGGTATTGCGGGTATTACACCCAAAAATCTCAATAGAGGGTTTTTCATTATTGCTTTTTCCTTATGAATTGGCTGTAAACTGTTGACGAATCTTCCGTCGTTAAAAAAGCGTACACAATACCATTATTTCCTAGCACCAAGTTCAAATTCCAGACATGTTCGTTATTCAATACCTCATTGGGAGACCGGTAACCGAGTTGAAAACCAGAACGCTGATCGTAAAATATGATTGATTGATTTTTTGGAGTAGGAATTTGAGGACCTACAGATCCCAGTGAGTTTAGAACAAGACCGTTTTTAGAAGAAACATCCCCGGTTTGGGTGAATTATTTCGGATCCGAATTTAAGTCGAATACTGTGAGCGAGGTTAGCTCAATAGCGACTGAATTTATTCGCATTTGAATGACACGATTAGTTTGAAATAGTCGGTTTTTCCTTTCTAATTTTCGGTTTTTTTTCCTCTCGCTACAAAATAGTACGATAAATTGTGACTGCCATGAGCCCGATAACACTGCAGGCAAACAACTTTTGGAGTTTTGGGCCAGCCAGTTCTTTCGCAATGATCGTACCAAGAACAATGCCCAACACGCTCCCGATACTCGTCCGTAAAAGTATGTCAGCCGGCACTTGGGCAACATTCAATAAATGAAAACCAAAGCCCATTGCACTGACTAAAGAAATGACCAATAAAGATGTGCCGACAGCCTGTTTGATTCCCATACCTGCGTAAAGAGTTAGTAGTGGAACTATAATAAAGCCACCACCTACGCCGAAAAGTCCAGAAAGGAATCCGCAGACGAGACCCGAACCAATGAGATATATTGAGTTTTCAATGTAGTAATTCTCAAGGCTTTGATCATCAGTTTGTAAAGCCCCTGAGCCTGCCTGCTCTTTGACGCCTAATTTCTGGTTGTCAGCGGCTTGTTTCCACATTTTGAGAGCAAGAACTATAGCTAACAGTGCAAACCCTGTGAGTAGTATATTGTCGTTTGTGTTCGCACCAATCCAGCGACCCATAGGCGCTGTAACGATACCAGCCATTGCTATTATCAGGCCCGGCTTCCAGGCGATATCTCGTTGTTTACATCTAAGCATCACGCCGACAACCGCAGTGATACTAACCGCTCCCAAAGATACTCCAATTGCATCATTGACCGAGAGTCCCAATAACAATATAAACATTGGGACAGCAAATATAGATCCACCTGCCCCAGTCAGACCTAATATCAATCCTATTAACAACCCTACAGCAATAGTCATAGCGACATCTTGTGGTAGCAATATAGGTTAATCCAAGGGCGTATTTTCAAAGCAACACCTATTTGCCGGGTTCGGAGAAGTTTTTCAGGTAATGAGTTATCTATTTGTTTATGGCAAGGAGTAAGGAAATCACAGCAATAGTGCCGTTGGAGTAAGGAACTGAAAAATTGTCGAGTTAAAAAGTACTCGACATGGATTAAAAGATATAGACTGATTCTAGCTACCGCGCTATCCAATAGATGCAATCTATCCTGAATGGGGTTGTCGCAGGCATCTAATAGAGTGTTCATGTCGCTATTCGCAGCTCACCGAAATATAGATTGTAGCGGAGTCGCTTTGAAACAATGTCTCTAAATTGATCGCTGCTTATTATTTATGTGAAATTAAAATTCGAATCTATACTATATACGGAACGTTGTCTCACTCGGAGGCTGACTTTGGGAAATAACTATTTCGGCGACAACTAGGATTGGTCCATGAATAAGTTAAAACTAGACAAACAAGACAAACATATCCTCAAGTTACTCCAACGGGATGCGTCTCTGTCAGTTGGAGACATCGCTGAAAAAGTTGGAATATCAAAATCAGCTTGCTGGAGGAAAATTAAAAGGCTCGAAAAAGAAGATGTCATTCGCGAGCGCGTCGCGCTCCTTAATCAGGAACACGTGAACCTGCCAATGACGGTATATATTTCTGTGAGGACCAACCAACACAATGACAAGTGGGCCGCTCACTTTAAGACAGTTGTTCAATCAATTCCTGATATTCTTGAAGTACACCGAATGAGCGGAGAATTGGACTATTTAGTCAAAGCGGTAGTGACGGATATGCCGGGTTATGATCGCCTGTACAAAAGTCTTATCAAAGCCGATTTGTTCGATGCTAGCTCTAGTTTTGTCATGGA
>JBLHNZ010000374.1:0-4105 GCA_047623245.1 Oceanicoccus sp.
TGCCAGCAATATTTCCGCTGCGCTTTGAAAAGGTGCATTATTCAGAATACGCTTTGAAGCGCGTATGGCCTCTGGGTTTTTTGAGGCGATTTCAGCTGCCACTTTAAGTGCTTCGGCGACAGGGTCATCGCAAATACGTGTAACCAACCCAAGCTCTTTTGCCTCTTCAGCAAGGATAATTCGATTCGTATAAGTGAGCTCTCTAGCGACATCGTCGCCCACCAATTTTTGCAGGAAAGGAGTCGCTCCCATATCGGGTACCAGACCCCACTTCATTTCCATTATCGAAATTTTTGTGCCGGGCGCTGCGTAACGCATGTCTGCCCCCAAACTAATCTGACACCCACCACCATAGGCAACGCCATGCATTGCAACGATTACCGGTACAGGCACTTCACGCCAAACCCAACTCGTAAACTGTGGTCGGTTCGCTAGGCCATGAGTACGTGTTTCGAGACGACCAGGGACATCACTTTTCTTGTTAGCGTCAGAAGAAGACTTCGAGCCGCCACTGGCCATACCCGAAAAATTACCCATATCTAATCCGGCACAAAACGCTCTGCCTTCTCCAGAAAGCACCACAGCACGGATAGTTTTGTCCTGTTTGAGCTGTTCGCCAGCGGCCACAATACCTTCGAACATGGCATCGTCCAGTGCGTTCATCTTATCGGGGCGATTTAACTTCACATGGGCCACGTGGTTCTTAATATCGATAATGACTCTTGATTCTGTATCGCTCATGATGTTCTCCAACTAGAGGGTTGCTGTATTATTAAAATGACTTAGATTATAACCAGCCTTCCATGATCGCTCAAACTATTATCAAGTCTCGCGGACGTTGCTCGCAGGAGATCAAAAAGGTTGACGACGATATAGTCGAGTATTCAGATGACACGAATAGTATTTAGGAATGTCTTTGTGAACAACAGAACTGGCAAGCCTATTGTATTATTGCCAACCTTGACGCCAGTGCGTTGTGTTTTTTAACTCTCTCCAATTGAGAGAGTATTCACGATTGTTTATTACCGCCTGAATAGTACAGTCAATAACAGTTTTATCCTCGTCGACGTCGACCTTAGTTATAACAAAGTGCTTTTCTTTATCCCTAATATCGACTTTTGTCCACTTACTGTTAAGTAAGGATTTAGGATTGACATGATTCACTAACGATTCCTTAGGGTAAATTGAGATATTCTTTTTTCGAATGATACAAGCTCTTCTCTATTGGGGTAATCTATCTCATATTTTCCATGAAACATCATCGTAAGCGTCACATCCCGATAATTTAGAAAGCAGGTATACCCATCGAAATCTGACCAGGCAGTAAATTCCTGAAATACATAGTTTTCTTCGCTGCGGTCGCCGTGACTAATAACGTGATTAAAGACAGATAAACACGCTTTTAGATCTATTCTATTTGACAAAATTTCTCTCTTCTGTGTCAGCCAACTTTTTTGAAGCTTATTGTAAACCTTATTACCCGTCAGGGAATTCAGCTGCATTGTCGAACTCAATGTATTGCTAACTTCGATTCTTACCTTTCCGCCATTTAATCATGTCTCTCTATTTCCGTTTTCGAAGGAAACAATCACCAACCTAAAGAAACTATCTCAATAAATCAAGACGCTTTCAAACTCCAAGAGACAGTTTTTTTTCAGATCGTTGGAAGCTTTGTAAATTCGGCATATTAACCGGCGTCCGACCCGCTCTTTTGGCTCAACTCACGTCGACTTTTTCTCAATTTTAGATTTTCTTTATTTGTATATCAAGATAGTTACGAGGCAAACAGAAATTAGGATCAATCGTCGAGCAATCGATTGACTTAAGGATGGCAATCCGTCTCTGTAGCGGTAGGATTTTCGTGCAAAACTGGCAGATTTCCGCCGTATTATAGGTTTTTTTACCGGTCAGTTATGGACTCGAATGAGTTCGCTTACAGCCGTTTTTTTGGTGCTCAGTCTTATATGACCTGCTCTAGCTGCCAATTACCAAATTTACGATAACCACTAGTGACAATAAAAATATGACTGTAAAAGAAATACCAATGACCACAAACTGAAGGGGCTTCCCGCGAGTAAAGTCTCTGCGTTTATTCGCTTCGGACTGCACACCAAACGCCGCTGCTAAGCAGCTGGAGGCCAATTCGAGTAAGGTTAGTGGTTTTGTCTCATCGTCTGCTGCGTTTTTTCTACTATCAGTTTTCATGGTGTATATCCGCTTGGGTGTTTTTGGTGCCACAAGTTTGGCTAGGAGGAATGGCTACGACCATCATCGCAGAGCTAGTAAGCTCAAGAGAATGCATACCATATATTAGACTATCCTAAATTAGAATAATAATATTTACTATCACTTTTTGCCACTAGAGCAAAGAATAATACTTATTGGATTTCCAGACAGGCAACATAAGAACGAGCCGAGGCTCCTCTCGATGCAGAAAAAGCCTAACCAAACTCTAAAGCCTACTAATTGATAATCATGATGAAGACTTCGCAACTTTGCGCTCCTCTACGATTATTGATGGGATAGACAACTGAAAATTGTGGCCAGTGGAGCTTTTCAGCTCGAAGAGGCGCAGTGTATTAAGCTATTGTATTCACCCGATACCAACCCGCGATCGAAAAACGATCGCGTTTGGCGGGCAATACTTCGTGAGGAAATTCTTCACTAAGAAACGCAACAACGGTTCCATAGCTCGGCACCACTTTTTTGGGATTCTGATTGATATCTTTTTGATAAATGAGCAACTCGCCGCCATCATCGGCCAGCCATTCTTTATTGAGATACACGACAATTGATAGAACTCTATTCGCTTCACCTTTAAACGAGTCCTGATGTTTTTTATAGAAGTCGCCCTTGGCATAATGAGCAAAATGGCTTTCAAAAGAAAATAAACCTAAGAACATACTCCGATTGAGATACCGCTGCAGCGATTCAGCCCATTTTATCCACGCGGACTCGGCCTCTGAATCACCGCTTATCCAGCAGATCTCATCAGTACGGACCAAGTTATTCAAGCTGTGCTGCTGCTTGCGTCCCACGCCGGCTTTTTTAAAACTTGAGGGATCCATATTCTGCACATGACTAGATAACCCTGCCAGAAGATCGGGGCCGAGGACGTTACAACGCACGCTATAACCATCCGTGGCTATATCATTGCTTATCGCTTCAAACAAGGACTTATCGGCCGCTTCTCTGGCATCCTCGGCAGACGTTCTAATTGAGTTCATATATCGCGTCATCTATTCGCCAAGGTCTAGCCGCTGACGACTCACGGGAACTAAAACATACAGAATAGCATTGCAAACAATTCACTTAATTGGCGTAGACTCTTGCCCAAATCTTTTTTCCAAATATCGAATAATTTCTTTCGACTCGTACAACCACGTCGTTGTATCATTTTGATCAATCCGTAAACAAGGCACTTTTATTTTTCCGCCCCCAGCTGCTAGCTCATCACGATACGCACTACCCTGCTGAGAGTTACGAACCGCAATGGGTAAATTAAGACGGTGTATAGTGCGCCGAGTTTTGACACAAAATGGGCACGCGTAAAATTGATAGAGTGAAAAACGCTCAACTGCCTGGACTACATGCTGTTGGCCAAACTCCGAACGTTGCATTTTCTTTGGACGCGTCAGAAAGTCGAGTAGTATTATTACGCGCCCGAGGCCTTCACGAAGGACTTTTAAAATCACAGTTTATACCCATCAAGTATCACTAAAGGCGCGCATTGTACGCCAAGATGATATCATTGTGTGAATTTGGTTCTTGACATAGAACAGCATTTTGAAAAATAAATGTCTCACTTAAACTGAACAACCCAATGTTGTCTTTCACCTGAACCGAGTTCAACTTATCGGGTGGTGCATGATGCATGATGCTGGCTTGCGAAGGGCCTAACGAAAATGGGTCGGCATTTTGTGGTTCACATGATGCACAATGTCTGATTAGACAATTCTTACGTCATCGATACCTACGTAAAGAAAGCGTCAGAGGCAAGATTTTCACTATTATTCATCCTTTTCACAGTTAGCCATTTCAGCGGGAATATTTATGTCTGTACAAACCACTATAGAAAAAAAGCTGGCGGACCAATTGGCGCCAT
>JBLHNZ010000375.1:0-4100 GCA_047623245.1 Oceanicoccus sp.
AAGGAAAGGGCATTCGTTGATAGAAATCTTACTCAACTGAAACAAATATGTTGAGACTTGCACATAAACGGCGCCAATGAATGGGGTAGAAGATCCCATTTCGGATGGCACTTGGTATTCGGCTAGAAGACTTTTTTGGACGGCAGTGGGTCTCGGTGTTTATTGTTGCCGACTAATTTTTTAATGCTCGGTTTGCACTCACCGCAGCGGAAGAACGTTGCATGATCATACATGACTTCTGCTGCGTCCTCACAACCCATTTCAATCGACTCGTTGATTTCTTCTGAGCTTGGGTCGTTACAAGTAAAAACTATACTTGGGTCTCGTTCAATGCGATCACGATTCATGGATAAAACCGCTTATATATGCTGGATGGGGTCAGTGATTGTTTGATTTACAGTCGAGGAACCGAAAAATTCTGACGGCTCCCCAACGTAATGTAGTTAGTAGGTAACCATTTTACAGATCTTCGTGGGGGCCAAATACTTCATAATGAATTTGGTCGTCCGTGGCTCCCAAAGTAAGCAGTTGCTGTTTCGCAGACTCCATGAATACCAGCGGGCCACAGAGATAGAAGTCTGCTTCGTTAATGTAAAGTTCGTTTTCGACTTGCTTCAAATCCAGGAAACCATGGTGAAAATACTGCCTCTCTGATTCAGTTTTCGGTGCGGGCGTTTCTTCTGCATACCATGTGTGTTTTTCCCAGCTAAACTTTGAACCATGATCGCTGCTTATAATCTCGCTCACTCTTTCAGAAAAAGAGTGTTCGTCCGAATTGTTGCAAGCGTGAAGATATACTAGAGGTTGTTGGACGTTAGTGGCGAAAAGTTGCTCTATCATCGATTGCATTGGTGTTAAGCCAACACCGGCGCTGATTAAAACGGTGGGTGTGTCCTTATTCTGATAAAAGAAATCACCACAGGGTGCTAGTAGGTCAACAGAGTCGCCAAGGCGTAGTTCGTCATGTAAAAAATTCGATACTAATCCGGCGTGCCCTTGTATTTCCCGCTTTACCGAAATCTGATAACGCTTGCCATTTGGCGTACCCGACAAAGAGTATTGGCGAATTTCCTGATACTCGGATAAAGACGGCTTTACATCAATGCCCAAATACTGACCAGGTGTGTAACCGATGACGGCGCCCTTGTCAGCAGGTTCAAAGACTAGGGTTTTTACCCATGCAGATTCAATTCGTTTTTCAACTAAAACAAATTCGCGTTTTCCTTGCCAGCCACCTTTCGCGTCCGCCCGCTCGGTATAGAGCTCATTTTCTCTGGCAATGAATATTCCAGCCAAGTAGGCGTAGGCCGCTGTCCACGCTTGCTCTATTTCATTCGTAAATACGTCTTTTGCTAACTCTCTTAGCGTTTCTATCAGATGGTGTCCTACAATTTCGTAATGGGAGGATTGAATGTAGAAACTGGTGTGTTTTTGTGCAATACGTTCCACTGCGGTAGTTAGCACTTGAAGGTTTTCTATGTTCTTCGCATAGGCCGCAATGGCTTGAAATAACGCAACCTGCTGACGTCCTGTATGTTGATTACTCATATTGAATATGTCTTTCAACTCAGGATTATGTTCAAACATACGGGTGTAGAAATGTTCAGTTAATGCGGGTCCGACACTTTCGAGAAGCGGTATCGTAGATTTTACCGTTGAAATTTGTTGATTGTTAAGCATAATTTGTTCCTGGAATAGTGAGTAGTAAATGCTATTTTTGGATGGATACAGTGAGCTTCCTAGCTGACAACATTAGTCAATATAAGACGACAAAATGGCTCTCCACTCGATATAAAATTATGTGTCAATTTCCCGAAGCCTATATTTTTCAGTCATTCGACGACAATACAGATTCTGACATGACGCGCGAAACGGTTAATTACCTGTGCAATTGACTCCCCTAAAAATGTTCTTTGTTTGGTGGTAGAGTTTGAATACATAAGGTGCATTTAATATACATCTTATATAGGTGTATTTTACATGCCTTTTATAATGAATCAAGTTACAATTTGAAAAAGATCTACAGGAGAGTATTTTGCAACTAACCAAACACACCGATTACGCCTTTCGGATCTTGATTTACGTGGCGTCTATGTCTGACGAACGGACGACTATCCAGAAGATGGCAGAGTCATTAGGGGTCTCTAAAGATCACATGAAGAAGATTGTGCAAAAACTCGCTTCTGAGGGTTGGCTGGAAGCTAGTCGAGGCAAAAATGGAGGAGTCAGTTTAGGCATTGAACCTGATCAATTGTCACTAAAAAAAGTGGTTGAGCTTATGGAGCATACTTTAGCTCCGGTGAATTGCGATTCGCCTGTTTGTGTATTGAAGCCAAACTGCGAGCTTAAAAATATTCTTTTGCAGGCCCAGCAGCAGTTTATCCATTACCTGGACCGCTTTACTTTAAAGGATATCCTGAACAAATCAGTGTTTGAATCGATAAAATTAATTGAATAAGAGATGCGCTTGATCGAGGCTTCGATATCAGTTGACGTGGAAGCATAGGTTAAATTCTCATTCAAAGTCATGGTTTTATGATTCTGGTCATACGAGACAAAAAGGCTAATCCGCTGGCTAGTTTATCGACACTGGGTCTTTAGATATCTTATTGTTAGGTGTATATTCATCGAATGTAAACGAGTACGGAAAAAGGAAAAGGCCTAATGCTGGACGTTGTCGGAGAAGCCGTTATGGCTCTGCAGGAAGAAACGACAACATACTCTCAGAATGTCCAGTTGTGGATGAGGCTTATGGGAGCATCCTTTCTTATTAGCATTTTTTTCGTGCGTTCAAAAATAGCGGCGCGCTGGATTCTGGCCGCCTTTCTTTCGAATGTACTGGGGCTAGTGATAGGAAAAATGACTTTCCCTGATGAAAGTAGGACTGTCATTGGTACGTATGTTCACATACTGTTTTGGCCGGCAATACTTTGGGTGGTCTGGCTTTCCTCCGCATCTCTTTCATTTTCGAGGGAAGCGAACAGTCGTTTTGATTGGATCTTTATTGTCTGGTTAGGGTGGGCGAGCTTATTAATGTTTATTTCGCTAGTTTTCGATTTTCGTACTTTGATCTATATGTGGGTTTGACAGTGACAGCGACTAGTCTTTTTTCCGCCACGAAAAGTTAGCTTAAGTAGCGGCAATTTATTGATGGTATTCGCAGACGAAGACAGTATGTTTACTCTTTAAAAATGAAATCATCTCATGCGTCTTGATAAATTTGTTTGTAAAAGTACCGAGCTAGACAGGAAGGAAGCTGTTCGTCTTATTAATGCCGGACAAGTGCTCGTTAATGGTCAGGTCACTCAATATGAAGCGACTCAGGTTCACGAGAATAATCAAATATTTCTGAATAATGAATTGTTAAAGGCGCGTCTTTTTCGATACATTCTTATCCACAAACCCCCAAATACGATTTGTTCAAATGTTGATGAAGCGTATCCTTCCATATTTAATTGTCTTAATCTAGACAATGTTTCTGAGCTTCATGTCGCCGGACGTTTAGATGCCGATACAACAGGGTTGGTGTTAGTAACAGACGATGGACGGTGGTCATTTAGTATAATCAGGCCGTCGCAACAGTGTAAAAAGGTTTATCGAGTTGTGTTGTCACGAGTTATAACAAAAGATGTCATCGGTCGATTTGCGAGGGGAATAGAATTACAAGGTGAATCCCGATTAACTTTGCCTGCCGCACTAGAAATAGTTAGTGCGAAGAGTGTTATTTTGACCATAAACGAAGGTAAATTTCATCAGGTTAAACGTATGTTTTCAGCAGTGGGTAACAGGGTTGTTTCCCTACATCGAGAACAAATTGGCGATATATGTCTAGACGTTGAAGTTGGGGAGTGGCGATATTTGAACGATAGTGAAGTAAACTCATTTTCTAAATAAGCACGCTGGTCGAGCGTGCTTATTTAATTATTCGAGCTCATCCGGTCGTTTCCTATCAAGATTAATCTTTAACTCTTACGATTGAAAAGTGCTGTTCGGATTACCATCACGGTTTGTAGAAAACAGTGAAAATTGTTCAGGGGCATCAAATCATATGAGAGAAATCGTCGAAAAAAAGTGTATGCTCTTTAGTTATGAAGAAAGCA
>JBLHNZ010000376.1:0-4058 GCA_047623245.1 Oceanicoccus sp.
TAGCCTGAATAATTTTAATTTGAGTATGTATCGTAACCCAAGATCGCCGTTTAACCTTCTGGAACAAACAAAGTCATGAGTCAATCTGATCTAAATGTTGCCGTGCCATTTGCGATTGCAACAACGGGTATTGCCACGTTTGCAATCATGGACGTTTTGATGAAAGGTTTATCGATTCAGATAGGCGCCTACAATGCCATGTTGTGGAGAACGATAATATCGTTAGCCTTGGCAGGAATACTGTTTTACTGGAGGAAACGAAGCTGGCCTGAAAACTCTACAGTGCGAGTTCACCTTTGGAGAGGTACCGTCACGTCGTTAATGGCCTTTCTCTTTTTTTGGGGTTTGGCCTTTGTTCCTTTAGCGGAAGCTATAGGTTTGTCATTTATCGCGCCTCTGATTGCGTTGTATCTCGCGGCAGTTTTGCTAAAAGAGGACATCGACAAAAAGGCGATTTGGGCTTCGGTGATCGGGCTTACAGGAACAGCCGTCGTGGTAGCTGGTAAACTTGGAGATCAATACAGCAGTGAAATGGGACAGGGTATTGCGGCAATTTTGGTATCAGCCGTACTCTACGCCTATAATTTGATCCTTCAGCGACAGCAGGCTTTGATAGCTGAACCTATTGAAATCGCATTTTTTCAAAACGGGACGGTCGTGGTAATATACCTTATTTTCGCGCCATTCTTGGCAGTTCTTCCTCCCTTGGACCTGGTGCCTCGTTTAGCCGCTGCGGCGATTCTTGGAATTGCGTCTCTCTTATTGCTTTCGTGGGCCTATGCTAGAGCACAGGCGAAAGTATTGATTCAAGTAGAGTACACAGCATTTATTTGGGCTGCGTTATTCGGTTGGTTAGTTTTTGATGAGAAGGTAACGCCTGCGACGCTAATAGGCACAGCTCTTATTGTGGTAGCTTGTTTGGGGGCGGCAAGACGGCAGCCCAGCGTCGCGAACCTAGAGAAGTAACCTCGCTCTACTAGTTTGAGACTGAAATTATGCTTGCTAAAAATTTCGCAGATTACCTCTGGAGGGGAATTAGCACGCTAACTAAATTTCCTTTCCGTTAGTTGATTTCTCTGAGGTTATTCTGTGCCTTTTCTATAATGCGTGAATATCAGCTGTTTCCTACAGAGAGTTCTTGATTTTTTCTTCGCTCGGAAAAGATGGAAGAAGGTATTCGAGACGGAAATAGAGTATTGGGTATCGACTATCGAAGTCTCTTAGTCGCCCACATTGTGATTGTTGGAGGGTTAGCATCGTTGGACGGTTACTGGCTTTCCAGGAAGGGGCCTTTCCTAATGAATTCGTCTGAAGATATTTGCTCGATAATAAACTGGGCTAAATCACCAGCGCGTAAATAGAAAGACGTTAGTGTCAGAAGAGATGCTTTAGGAGCACGTCTAAACGTTTTGTTCTCTATTAGTGGGCAACGTACAATTGTCCATTCGAGATTACTGCCTGCAAGCAATTGGTACTCGGCTTGCTTATCTGTCAACGTGTCATGGTATCGGATAGACGCTAATTTTTCGATCAGCCATCCCGTCAGATTTCGGTCATCGCCCGGCATTTTTACAGCGCCTCCCGACACCACAATATATCGTTTGATATTGTGTTTTTGCATCGACTTAACGAGATGAGCGGTAACGTCGGTGCTGAGATACTTGGCCAAACGACCGTCTGCCTTTACCGGGCCTAGTGCGCTAATAACAATGTCACTACCTTGCAGTAAATTGTCTATTGCAGACGGGTCCAGTGCATTGCCGGTTACGACCGTTAAGCGATCTTTTAGATACTCCAGCTTTTTTGGTGTGCGGGCCAGAGCTCTAACTCGAAACCCTTTTTCGAGCGCTTCTTCTAGAAGAAATCTACCTACCATACCGGTACCGCCAAGTACGGCGATCGTTTTGTGCTGATTGGGGGTCGCGTCGAAGGTCGGATCGGGGGAATGAGTAGTTCGTGGATCCGGCGTTATATTCGGAGACAGGCACGATGACAAAATTAACACGCCGAAAAGGATAATGATCGTAAAGGTTAATTTTCGCAGGAGGAAGATCATAGTCTGTGCTCTTCGTTATTGTTGTTGCTAAAATACTGGTTGAGCTTAGTCGTATCAACAGTTCGAAAGTCGGCCAATTAGTCTGACTTGTGCGAAAAGTATATGACGCTATCATGAATTAGTGGTAAATCCCTAGCGTTAGTCGATATTTCCCAAGGGTATGAAATCTGCTAATAGGTGCACCATCGAGACAATAGGTCATTTCCCGGTGTATGGCAGTCAAATGTCTGTATCAGTAAGAAAAATATTGGTTACCCTCCAAAATATATCTTGAATCGCTATATTATCTTGCCGATATTAAAAACTTCAGCTAACTTATCGTGTCAATATGCCATGGCGAAATACGCCATCACTCTGGAACATGATTCCTTGGACTAATATTCGTGCGCAATACGCTTCTACCCCTTACTTCGCTGTTTGTCAGCTGCTTTATTCTTTTCTTAGGAAACGGACTAATCAACGTCCTATTGCCCGTTCGCATGGGGCTTGATGGGGCTTCGGTTGATTCCATTGGTGCCGTTTTGTCACTGTATTATGTCGGAATGCTTATAGGGGCTGTATATAGTAAAAATTTAATAAAGAGAGCTGGTCACGCACGTATGTTTACCGGTTGCGTCGCGCTTAGTGCTATGAGTATTCTTATCTGTAGCTTGTTTTTGGATCCCGTTTTTTGGGGGGTAATGAGAATCGTGATCGGCTTTTGCAACGCGTGTGCTTTAACAGCAATGGAAAGCTGGCTAGGCGATAGTTCGGACATAAAAACGCGGGGGAAAGTTTTGGCGACCTATAACGCCGTAGTCCTCGCTGGTTTGTTCGGTGGTCAGTTTTTTATGAATATCGCAAACCCCATCGACACAACTTTGTTTGTTGTTGCCGGTATCCTATTATGTGCAGCAACCATCCCCATCGGTTTAAGTGCGAAAAGCGGCCCAGTACTCGGCGAGGTGGATCCGATGCCGTTGAGAAAATTGTATTATATTTCACCGCTTGGAATTGTTAGTTGCTTAATATCTGGTCTAATATATTCGGCGCTGTTTAACTTGCTACCCGTGTTTGCTGGCCAGAATGATATAAACGAATTCGATTTATCGATATACATGGGAGTCGCGATTTTTGGAGCCTTCCTACTGCAGTTTCCAGTAGGGTATCTGTCAGACCGATACGATCGTCGTACCGTTTTACTTGGGCTCTTGTTTGTTTCAGCCCTAAGCGGGCTTGCGGTTGTCGCGTTGGCACGCTGGCAATATTTTCCAGCGATGTTCGTTGCGACAGGTGTTACGTGTGGCATTGTTGCATGTATCTATCCTCTGAGCATTGCCGAAGCCTTTGACCGCTTGAAACAGAGTGAAATGGTTGCCGCGATGGGCTCTATGATTTTGGCGTTTTCTTTTGGTGGTGCGCTTGGGCCGATCTCAGCGTCGTTTGTTATGAGTAAATTTGGTGGCGCGTCTCTGTTTTACTTTCTAGCAATAATTCAAGTTCTGTTGGCGGGGTTCGTTATTTTTCGGATGGTAGCGCGTAATGCATTACCGGTGGCAGAACAAGAAAATTTTGTTATGCAAAATGCGGCGGTGTCTCCCTCGATTGAGCTTGATCCACGTTCGGAGTATGTAGAGACGGTACGAGAGCTCAGCGCGGAAGAAGAAATGGCTGTCGCAATTGCTAACGTCGACCCAGCCGCAGCAGTGAAAATGACTAGAGCACTCAGTCTAATTGATCCACAGCTTTGTACAGGAGTCGCTACTGCGATTGCCAGAGTTAATGGAATTGATGTATTACGTCTTTTCGACGTCATGATGGAAGTTCTTCCTTCTGACTTGCTTAATGTAACTCGTTCACTGGTTACGGCAAGACCTGAGTTTGCGTACGAACTAATGGTTAGGCTCGGTAAGTCGTATCCAGATCGAGTGGTCGAGGTCGCAGAAGCAATTGGGCACGATCTGCCTGAGTTAAGGGTAGTGACAGCCAAAGCAGCGATGTTGATAGCACCAGACTCTGCATT
>JBLHNZ010000377.1:0-4009 GCA_047623245.1 Oceanicoccus sp.
CGTCGATGTCGGCCGTACTAATACCTGGTCTAATAATATCGGTTACCGCTGTTAATACTTGCCCCGTCAGCCGTCCCGCAATACGCATGGCTTCAATCGCGCGCTGATCTTTAATGATTATCAACTGGCGACCCTTCTCAACTCATCAGCACGGCTTTGCTCCAGGAGTAATTGGCAGGCCTGTGGATAAGTAATATCGTGGTTTGCCTCCATTAACATGCCAACTTTAAGCCAATGTTCGGCTTGCGCGTTAATCGATCGAGTCATCGCTCGACTAGCGATCCGCAACTCGTGATGCAGCCCCTCTGAAATTTTAACGATACCCATAAGACAATTACACTCTATATACGTTGTATATACGATCCGTATACATTGTATATCAAGAAGAACGTGATAGGACAGAAATTTTTATCGGTGACTCCGTGTCTGGTGCAGCTAAACAGAAAACCGACATCTATTTTTTGAACAAAAAAATGCAGAAAAGGCAAGGCCACACTTACAATGACTCATTGCCAGTTAAGCTGGTTCGTACAGAGGTAAATGCGACGGTTTGTCGGCGACCAAATTCTGCTTGATCGCTAACGGACCAAGAACTTCATCGCCTGCTCAATTCCGTCGACACTTAAGTGATACATTTTTTCTTCCAGCAACCGATTTATCATTTGCGTAGAATACGAATCGGGCCATTGGCGCTTTTCCGCCGGATTCAACCAAATAATTTTGTCAAATTGATCCTGAATACGTCGCAGCCATATTTGACCTGGCTCCTTGTTAAAATGCTCAACGCTACCCCCAGCTTCGGCGATTTCATCCCTAGCCATGTTCGCATCACCGACAAAAATGATTTTGTAATCACGACCAAACTTATGAACTAGATCTAGGATTGGAGTCTGTTCGTCACGGCGCCTCTCACTACTCGCCCATACCTGATCGTAAATAAAATTATGGAAGTAGTAAGTCTCTAGATGTTTGAACTCAGACTTTGCCGCCACAAATAATTGTTTGCAAAGCTCCACGTGATCATCCATAGAGCCGCCTACATCGAGGAACAGTAACACCTTGACGTTGTTATGGCGCTCAGGGACTTCTTTAATATCCAACAGCCCACCATTTCGTGCTGTGCAGCGAATAGTCTCTGCCATATCTAACTCGAGCTGTGCGCCCGTTCGAGCAAATTTTCTGAGCCGGCGCAACGCCATCTTTAAATTTCGAGTACCTAGTTCAACATCGCTATCGTAATCTTCGAACTGACGTAATTGCCAAACCTTGGAGGCTGATCGTTGTGCTTCGAGCTCAAACTCGGCTCGAATACCATTACCCGCTTCCGAACCTTCACCAATGCCGACAACGCCATTTTTGCCCTCGCCGCTAGTACCCTCTTCACCTGTACCTTCCTTGCCATTGTCACCTTCGCCTTTTTCTCCATCCTCGCCTACACCCTCCTCTCCATCTCCAGCACTATCGTCGGGGTGTTGATGACGTTCCTCGTCACTTTCGTCAAGCGCTTCAGCTACGCTGGAAACACTTAACTGCTCCTTGTTTGCTAACTGCCCTGTAATAACTCCCGGAGAGTTATCTTGGTCGAACAATTTTCGATTTTTATTCTTTAGATCTACCTCCTCTCCTAAACACAAATCATCGGCTGGCAATAAAACATGCCTCTGATATTCCTCAAAAATATCTCTCCGCTCTTGTTCTGATGACTTTGGGAAGTACTCCATAAGAAATTCATTAAGCGCAGGTAATTGAACAGCCGTATCGAATAGTGTTGAGACATCGTTAAGCCGACAAAAAAATGCATCAAACGCTAAATCAAACCGATCATAGTATTTCTCATCTTTCACCAGCGCCATGCGACTCAACACATAAAATTGTCCGATATCGACAACAATCAGCCGATGCTGCATCAGGCGCAGACAATCAAGTAATTCACGAATGGATACCGGGATTCTATAATCCCTCAAATGTCTAAAGAAGCTAATTAGCAAAACGAAAACCCAAGTCTATTGCCGATAGGAAAATTCTGACCATGAGAAACCTAGACTTTAGATTTCTCTTCGTGCGATGCATCGTTACATGCTCACACTGATCGGAAGAACCAGAAAAATGAGAAGAAACACTACAATGATCTCGAAGTATAAACAGAGTTAAGCCGATGTGTCTACGCGCCTCTATCGCCGGCATTTTGGTTGCTGGAAACGTCGCGATAACAAGGCAGGATGCTCCTATCGGTAAATTGGCTTTCCATTTAATTATCCGATGAGGTGCGCAAGATAAGATTTATCATATACGGCACCGGTGCTGTTAGCGGAACAATTGGTTCTCGCCTCCATCAGCACAAGCTACCCGACAAAGATTAAAATCCGGAAGTTTTTTCATCGAAAAAATTCAGATAGCAATGGAAAAAGGTTCATTTTGAAGCGGTATCTACAGCTAGCTGTACCTTCTATCTCAGGAACCGATAAGAACCAACCGCAATACGACTTTCAAAACATTAACCATACTTTCTCCCTCAGTACTCGGCGCTTCATACTGGGCGTAATATCCGTCAATTATATTCCACGACGCTCTTCTCAAACGAAAATCTTCTCAAACCACACCGTCAACATGTCAGATTGAATAACCACCTTCTATTTCAGCTGTTACTGAGGCCTTTTTCCCAAAACATAGCCTTCCCCATTATAGGATCTAATTCGTAGCCCCCGTAACCAAACTTGATATAAGCATTCTGTGCAACTTTGTTCCCTTCGAGAACTTCCAGTGTCAATTTGCAACAACCGCGTTCAACGGCAAGTTCTTCAACCTTTTGGAGCATAAGCTGACTAATACCTAAACCACGAAAAGCTTGCTCGACGACCACGTCGTGGATATTAAATAGGGGTTTACATCTAAAGGTCGAAAAACCCTCAAAACAGTTCGCCAAACCCGCCGGTTTCCCGTCGACATAGCACAGAATACTGAACGCACCGGGAACCTTAGACAGCTCTGCCGCGAGGTTTTCTTTCACGTACACAGGTAACTCTTGCCCTCCACCCATGGTGTCTTGCGCATAACAATTAAGTAACATAGACATATCTTGCGAATGCCCGCCATTGCCATAATCGGCAACTAAAACGTCAATTTTCATCATCTATCCTACTCTATTCTAACTTCTACCCTGCGTACGACCCGGCGTAATCGCG
Organism: Oceanicoccus sp.; assembly: GCA_047623245.1. Classification (GTDB taxonomy): domain Bacteria; phylum Pseudomonadota; class Gammaproteobacteria; order Pseudomonadales; family Dasaniaceae; genus Oceanicoccus. Next base: position 3,183 of record JBLHNZ010000377.1, read on the forward strand.
CCAGCATAAATTTTCACTTCAACAGTTCGTCCAGAGTCAGTGAATAACTCGGTGAAAACACTTCTAAAAAATAGCCAACTTCAGGTAAATCGATGCCGTCCAACTTAGCCTTTATTTCTTCGGCCGCTTTAGAAAATTCTGTATTCCCTGCATTGACCTCGGTCTGGCATTTCAGATAAGCAGAGATAGTATCAGCGGCCTTGATGATTCGATGATTCTCTTTAGGAACTTTATCTTCGACGATAACCGTTTCATAGTCTTTTCGTAAAACTACAGGGACCAGGTTCAATAATTCAAGCTCTGCTTGACGCTCTATCGATTTATACGCCTCGGTTATTTCTTTTGAATGATACTTTATCGGCGATGGCATATCTCCGGTAATCACCTCGCCACAATCATGATACAAAGCGGCAACCACTATTGCGTTGACATCGACATCACCCCCATAAACTCTATTTTTAATTAGAGCTAAGGCGTGCGATATGGTTGCGACCTCCCAGCTATGCTCCATAACATTTTCCGATACTGTATTTCGTTTCAAGCCCCATCGTTGTAACCACCGAATTTTACTTATATAAGCATAAAAGTGACTTTGTATTGTCATTGGAAAATATCTCTAACAGGAAAAGTAAAAATAGATGGTTTTAGAAAATATAGCGTTGAAACACATTCGAAAGGGGGTTCTTTTTGGAAAATATACCGAAAATAGCCTGACCCTTAAATCATACCTGCTCTGCAGCACTAGCTAAAGAGAAAGTCGCAACAAAAGGATCATTCGCACTTTCATGTATTCATTTCTCTTCGTGATATCCGACAGTAAAGCACGA
>JBLHNZ010000378.1:0-3903 GCA_047623245.1 Oceanicoccus sp.
TGCGGGGCTTAGAATACGGACCACCGGTGAAAACAATGCGTAAATACCTGGAAGGCATGGCGAGTGCCCCTTATAACGGATTTCCTCCTAAAGAAGTACCGCCGACGTTGATCGCAGCTCTAGGTCCAAAAATGTTAGAGTTGGCGGCTAAAGCTTGTGCTGGTGCTCATCCGTATTTTTCTTCTCCTGATCACACTCGAATGGCTCGTGAGATCATGGGTCCCGATGCGTGGTTATGCGTAGAGCAGAAAGTTATTTTTGAAACGGATCCAGTTAAAGCACGAAATTTGGCGCGCCCAGTGGCGAAAATTTATCAAGGTTTACCCAACTATCGCAATAATTGGTTGCGAATGGGGTTAACTGAAGATGACATCAATAACTTGAGTGACAAGTTTATCGATACGACTTTTGCCTGGGGTGACATTAAAACTATCAAGGCGCGAATCAGCGAACATATGGACGCCGGAGCGACACATGTTTGTGTGCAGCCAGTCAATCCAAACGGCAATTTCGGTGACTTACATTGGGAGTGTTTGGAAGGTCTTGTCAGCTAAGCAGGTACTTCATTGGCTGAATGGGCCGGGTGCGCGTCTGTGCCTATTCATATATAAGTACAGGTTGAATTCGGAGAGGCTATTAATGAAAAAGCTGAAGCTCGATGGAGTTATAACGATGCCTTTTATTACTATATTTATGATCTTTTTTGGACTTACGGCCCACGCGCTCGAAGATGTCGACCCGACGTTGGATGAAATTACTAATTTCCGACAGTATTCTCCATCTTTTTCGAGTGCTGGCCAACCGACGGTGGCGCAATTTCAGCGATTAAAAGCGAGTGGGTTTGAGCGTATTATCTATATCGCATTTACAAATAGTGGAAAGAACGCTATTCCTGAGGAAGACATTATAGTGAAAAGTTTAGGGATGGAGTACCTACAGATACCGGTCGACTTTCAAACACCGTTGCCTTCTGAATTCTATGTTTTCGCCGATGCACTGCGTCGATTTCCCGACAAGGTGACACTTTTACACTGTCAGGTAAATGCTAGGGCTTCTGTTTTTAGCTTTTTGTATCGTGTTATTTACGGCGGTGTATCGATGGCGATCGCTAAGGACGATTTGAATACTGTTTGGCGACCCAATGAGCAGTGGCGGAATTTTGTATTTACCGTGTTAAAGGAAAATGATTTATCTCCGGACTGTGAGGGCTGTCAGTGGAATTTATAAACGGAGAAGAGGCGTTAGTTTGACAGGGCGTCGCCAAGAAAAACCTCAGTTAAATTTGGCGTAAAATTTATAGTCAGGCTGACTATAATGATTCTTTACAGATAAGGCTATTGAAAGCTGGGTAGAGGGCTTTTCTATCCAGCAAGTTTTGACGGTTCGCAGAATTGCGTTGCTATTGGTGATGACTGTCAAATTAATTCGTTAATTTCAGCGTCATTGGAATTAAATTATGAGTAGATTACAAGAAATTTTTAATGAAATAGACGCTTTAAAAAATGAAATGGTGGACGAACTACAGCGTCGCGAAAAAGATTTATCTTACGAATTACGCGAGCGAGCGGTTTTTTTCCGGGAAGGAGTGGTCGAAGCACATCGGCAACAAATCGTGCGTTTGGGTACCTATTTACGTCGCGCAAGACTACGTAATATATTGACTGCTCCAATTATTTGGTTGTGTGTGATCCCGGCTTTGCTAATGGATGTTGTCATCTCCTTTTATCAGTTCGTTTGTTTCCGCGTTTACGAAATCCCGACAGTAAAGCGTCGAGACTATGTAGTAATCGATCGCCAAAACCTCAAGTACTTGAACATCATCGAAAAGGTAAATTGTATCTATTGTGGCTATTTTAATGGCGTTATTGCCTACGCGCAGGAAGTTGCCGCAAGAACGGAACAGTATTGGTGTCCAATAAAGCATGCGAATAAATTAAAAAATGTACACAGTCGATATGGTCAGTTTTTTGATTTCGGCGATAGCGACAGCTATCGAGAAAATTTCCATACGGTACGCAATACTTTTCAAGATGTTAAATCCAGTGAAGATCGGTCAGAAGACAATAGTTAACACTTTCACGCGGAGCTTTTTTTAGCATAAATAGTAAAAAAGGTAATGATGACCAGACCGCTAATGTTGGCGAACGTGGTTCCCGGTCGCGGAAAGACAGGCTTTTTCAGTCCTTAGGATCATTTTGGACGAAAGTGCTTGATTTCGGTATTGTGGGCGCAGTCAGATCTAAGAAAAACTGACATGCAATAGTTTTTCGTACAAGTGCTTGCACCATGGTTCTGTGATAAAGGGTGATTGTTTGAGTTGTTTATTCATTTCTGCGATTCAGGCTCCTTGGGGGATGATTTTTCTGATCCACCTAGAAAGGGTATGGATGTAAATGCTGATTGGGGAGTTATTTCGTAGTAAAATGACCTATTATCTGTATTATATGGCCGGTTAGGGCGAATGTTCGGTTAGGATTTTTTTAAAACCTAGAGTATTGGGCATTGTATCTCTGGCGGCGTGGTTAATGTAAGGATTTCGGTGATCCCTAGACGTCTCTTACAACCATCTAAAAAGTATATTTCAAATATTGGGCGGGGACCGTTAGAGCCTACAAGCCTCGAAACACTTAGAATCGATTGATTCCAGTATTTCGGGATAGGCTCTTTATGTATGGACAACGGTGTTAGGTATCCCCAGTGTCTGAGGGTATTTTTCGCTTGATTGTCGAAATAAAAAATTGTTTATCTTCAACGCGTAGGAAACGGAATAGTAAAATGGACACGATCGAACCTAAGGTACTAAAGATTTGTCTCGATTCTCAGGATGATAATATTCTACTCAAAGATATACAGTCGCTTATTGAAATTGAGGGGGACAAATCTTACCCAATAGTTTTTCGTTTATTAGCGAACCTCACTCTCCCTCAAGAAGAGGCGAAACGGCATTGGCTCCAGTTGTTGGCGCATAGACAGAGCCTTCTGGACGTTATCAAACGTCCTATGACATTGGTTACAGTGTTGTGCGATTATCTGTCAAATCAGGACGATTTAGACATAAACCCTAAACTGGTTGACATAAAAAGTTTTGAACATGTTATTCGGTCATCGACGCATGACGCCTTAACCGGATTGTTAAATCGTAATTATTTTGAAGATACTCTCAGTCATCAGTTAGGCCAAGCTGAGCGGTTTGATTCGAACCTCTCGTTATTATTTATCGATATAGATGATTTTAAGGAGGTTAATGATGAATATGGCCATGTGGTCGGCGACAATGTTATTCGTCGGATTGCAGAAATAATTAGAGCTGAAATTCGTCAAAGTGATTTGGCTATTCGTTACGGCGGTGAAGAGTTTGTCGTACTAATGCCAGGTACGGCATCGATTGATGCTCTGGTTTTGGCCGAAAGAATCCGGACGAGCATTGCAAAATCGGTATTAGTGACTGACGCAGGCGACATTCAGATGTCTATTAGCGGTGGAGTCGCGACCTATCCGGTAGAAGCAAAAAACAAAGAAGAGCTAGTCTATTTTGCTGACAGCGCGCTTTATATCTCTAAAGGTGCTGGAAAAAATCGCATTTCAGTATTCAAAGAAGATAAGAGACGCTTCATGCGCATTGATGTGAATAAGCCTGTTCGTATCCGCCCTCTGGACTTTAACTCAGTTGAGGAGTTTTCAGGCGTGTCTAAAGATATCGGTATCGGCGGGATTTTATTTGAAAATAGTAGTCCCTTCGACTTGGGCACCAAGGTTCAATTAACCATTCAGCTAAATCAAAAAGACCCAACACTATTGATTGGGACAGTTGTGAGGGTGGAGCTAACTGAAAAAAACTTGTTTGATATTGGTATGGCATTATCATTTAGGGAGCTGGACAAGATAGTACGATCAGAAATCACG
>JBLHNZ010000379.1:0-3898 GCA_047623245.1 Oceanicoccus sp.
ATCCAAACTCGATTTCTTGAGTAGGTTCAACATTCCGATAACGCCGTTCATTGGGGTACGAATCTCATGACTCATTGTTGCCAGAAAAGTATTACGGGCATCAACTCGGTCTTCAAACACCTGCGCGCGCAGCTTTTCTTCATTAAAGCGGTTTCCTAAGCCAAAGGTAATTAGAATAACGAGTATCGTCATTCCAATGTCCAAAAATAAAAAATGATTTGCGTCCCCTGGAATTACTGAAAGAGCATCGAGAAACGTAAGAGCAATAAATATACAAAATAAACTATATGCCGCAAGCAGAAACCTAGAACTCGCCTCTCCTCTTATTACTGCACGCACGGTTGCAGTGAACGCAAGCAATGGCACGACGAAAAATGCAGCGAGCACTAGCGCAGGAAAATAGACAAACACTGGAAAGAAATTACACAGAAGAAGACCAATCGACGAATAGAATAACACTTTTGATAAGAGCGGCGCCCATAGCCACAAACGCAGAAATTGGTGGGTAAAAAGTCCTACCGATGCAAAAGTCATGACTGTAGCCACCCTACCCATTATTGGGTTGAGCTCAGGCAAGTTTGGCCAGAATATCTGAAACCCCATACCCGAAAAATGTAGCTGCGCAATTAATACACTGAGAGTGAGCGCGAAACCGGCTAAAAAAACAATTTCTCGAGTTACCAAAAATACAGTCATGCAAAAAAGCACGAGTAAACCGTAAAAACCAAACATCACGCCATAAGTAAGATAGGTATTGACTGACCGATTCATCAATCCTTTAGAATTTTCAAGATAAATCATGCTTTCGATCGGCGAGATGGATTTCAATCGCAATAACAATTCGTGATTTCCTTCACGCGTATCAATCAATATCGCCCAACCTGGGTAAGTCATTTTACGCGTATCGAAAACCGTATTCGTACCGGTAATCGTGTGTTGAAGCTCCTCGCCGTTGACTCTTTGAACTATTTCGAGATCCCTTATATGAGGCATGTCTATTACCAAATACCACGAACCGAGTTCCTCGGCGTCGACTGTCTCTCGATTCGTACCGCTACTGGACACCGTATAGAGAATTTTTAACCAAAGGCTGGAGCTCACATAGCCAAAATCAAGACTATTAGAGGATTTAGTAACAAATTCCTTCTTTAGAACTTCATCGACAGACAAAGACTCAGATGTTTTTAGATATGATAAATGTGGCGCAAGGTTGATACTCGAACCATCCGCACCAAACTGCACCTTCAAATCAGCATAACAAGGCACTGCGCAAACCAAAAAAACGGTCAAAAAAAGAACAGTTGATGACGCATATCTCATAGAAAAACCACAGGTAATACTTATTATCAAGTTACAAAAATTAAAATCTCTAAAAAAAGCCTACTGCTCCAATCATCTGATTTGGGTTCGACTTCAATATTTTCACTATGACAAGTCTACAGGATTCGCGGGCAAAAAAATCCAGTATTTTCTCGTCAAACATCGCCCATTCCAAATCTCCAACCCCATGTCATGCTTAGACATTGTTAGCGATCTTCGAAAATTACGGACATTTCATCTAACAAACATCGCCCATCCAATACGAACATATTCTTATTACTATTACTGTATCATTCGATTGAGAACACACGAACTAAGTCACTTTACAGTCCGTACCTTTTCGTCATGGCAGGAATGTTAAAGTTTGGAGTCCAAAATGGAAAACCTACAGCAAGACAGCATCGATAATTACTGATCGACGAACTATAGATTTTCGATTATTACAGGTTCCAATTTTTCGGCCAACTCAAACCCAAATATTTGTGAATAAAAGTAATATTCAGCATCGAGGGCTCGTTTGATGTTGGCAGCAATCCGGAAGCCGTGTTGTTCGCCTTTAAACGGAACGTAAGCGACGGGTAACCCTTTTTCACGAAGCGCATTCACCATCATTTCTGTTTGATTTGGCGGCACAACTTTGTCGTCCAGCCCCTGAAAGAAAATAACAGGACAAGTGAGCTTATCAGTGTGATTAATGGGCGACCGATCACGGTAAAGCTGACGTTGCTGGGGATAGGGTCCGATAATTCTATCGAGATAGCGAGATTCGAATTTGTGCGTATCGCGCGCAAGTGCTTCTAAATCGCTGACTCCATAATAACTGGCACCAGCCTTAAACACGTCGGAGAAAGTCAACGCAGCTAAAGTGGTATAACCGCCAGCACTGCCACCTCTAATTGCAAGTTTCTCTACATCAACATCACCCCGTTGCACTAAATAATTTGCGCCGGAGATACAGTCTTCGGTGTCGACCACACCCCAGTTTTTATAGAGGCTATTTCTGTAAGCCCGACCGTAGCCGCTGCTACCTCGATAATTGACGTCTAATACCGCAACTCCCCGACTAGTCCAGTATTGAACCGATAAACTAAAAGCGTTATTTGTCGCTCCCGTCGGGCCACCGTGAATAAAAACTAACAGCGGCGGCAGCTCATTGGCTTCAGCGTCGAAATCGTTGTTAACAGGTGCGTAAAAAAAACCATGGGCTGTAGCGTTATCGCCGGTGGGGAACTCAATGACTTCCGGTACGGAAATGAAACCTTCGCTAACCCGGACATCTGTCGCTTTCTTAAATACTTGTGTTTTCCGTCGCGTCAAATCAAGAGACACTATCGCGTTGCATTCGGTTGGCGATGCTCCGAGGAACATGACCTGATTTTCCACAATTTGAAGATTGCTGATAACTGAAAAGTCTAGCTGGATTTGTTCGACGGTTAACATTGCTTGATTCGCAACTGTTGTATCGGCTGTCGTACGACTCAACACTTCGGGCAATTTGATCGACAGTAACCTGCTCTCGCCTTTATCTAACGCCGTACAAATCAATTCAGAGGCTGACCGGAACACAAAATTTGATTGGCCGAAGGCCCAATGAGGTGACCCAAATTCAGCGTCGGCTTGATATAAGGTAACTACCTCACCGCTGTCATACAGGCAGATATTCCACCAACCCTTTCGGTCCGAGACAAAATATAGATTTCCGTCTGGGGACCAAATAGGATGCCCTGTCGATTCGTCCTCGCCACCGCTAACATGGCGTGACTCAATGATTAGTCCCTGGGCATCGATATCGGCAAGCCAAATTTCAGATTCATCCCACGGCATATTGGGGTGGTCCCAACACATCCATGCGAGTTGACTTCCATCGGGACTCAGAACCGGACTGGAGTAGAAGTCACATCCGGAAGTCAAAATGACGGTTTCTCCATTGTCTGGATTTATCGCTACAATGGAGTTACTTGCTTCAGCGTCAGTTCCACTGTGATCTTCCATGACTGCGATAAGTCTATTGTGCTGAACATCCATTATCATGTTGGCATATCGACAATGCTCATTGCCCGGAATAATTCTTATGTCTGCATTCAGGCTTTCGTGATTAAATCGATAGAGCTGCTGATCGGCAAAATTGGTAAAATACACCATGTCTCTGTCGATAAGGTATGCCCCTCCTCCATATTCATGCACTCTTGTACGGACATTAAAAGGTGCTGGGGTGAGTTCCGAGATTTCGCCAGACTTGTCACGCTGCACCAACACATAACGGCCTCCTTCGGTAGGCCGACCTTCCAACCAAAAACTCTTTTCAGCTGTAACTTGAATAGACCCAAGCTGTATAGACCCGGATACAATCAAGTCGCTCGTAATGGGAGATACCCAACTGCCATATGTCTTTAGTGTTTTTTGCGCCGCACCCGTCATAACATTTACCAATTAATCTGTGTTATCAATTCGTTCGTCTAAGTCTACTCGATTTACTCTTAGAGGAACGCTATTTCTAATGTTAGCTCCCTTGCTGAACGCATTCTATGCTAGTCGCAATAGAACTGTGAGAGCTTAGTACTGCATTACATTCACAATT
>JBLHNZ010000380.1:0-3843 GCA_047623245.1 Oceanicoccus sp.
CTGCTAATGGTGACGGAAATACTACTGACGCAGAGGTTACCGATGATAGTGACGATACTGAAGAGCCGATAGTCGCGGATAAGAATGCTGCAGAGACAACTGACGACGCGAAGAATAAGCCCGATATCGCATAAGAACATTTGGGTGCTTTTGTGTGGCGTTCCTAGGAGATCGCATGAAGAAACGAATTTGGCGGATTTTTGTATCAGGTAACGTCAGCGTTTAATTTAGTGACCTATGCGTGGGTAAAGGTCAGTCGCCTCCATGGAATGCCGGGGTTCCTTGCCATCGGAGCTATTGAACTATCTTAGGTTGTGAGCTAAGGGTTGTGAGTTGAAGGTTGCGTCGTTAAGAAATGTATTAGGGTGGAATCATGATTTTGGAAGTAGTTCCTAGGTTATGATCTATTGTATGGCGCTTTTTAGTTTCCAGTCTGCGACATAATACTACCTGTTTGAATAAAGGCAGTATTATGTCAAACACGAAACTAGCGTCCATCCGGGAACTCGTTTTTGCGAGGGAAGGGAGGCAATTTCATAGCGCAGAGTGTGCATCATTACCTGCATTGGAGCGGCCTGCAGGAGTTTGCCGCGCTACCGCTCGCAACGACATCGTTAAAAAACGTCTATTTCTGGATGAGCACTAACTAGCGCCCATCCAGAAATAGTGTCATTGCGAGAAGCGTAGCGACGCGGCGATCTTGTGCGTTAGAATTAACACATAACTATCAATGCGTAAAAAAATCAGATTGCCGCGCTAACGCTCTCAATGACAGTACTTTATAGTTTTTGGATAGGCATTAGCTAGTTTAAATAAAGGCGCCTACAAATTCTTCGACTTGTTTAAGTGACGCGGCACCAACTTTGGTTGCTGCAGGAACCCCGTCTCTAAATAGCATCAATGTCGGAATACCACGAACGCCATATTTTGCTGTAATAGTTTGCAGCTCATCCGCATCAACTTTTACTACGTTTAGTTTGTCTTTGTGCCTTCGTGCAATTTCTTCAACAACCGGCGCTAGCATTTTGCAGGGGCCGCACCAGCTCGCGTGAAAATCTACCAGAGTAAAATTGCCATTTTCGCCAGAGATAGCCGTTTCAAACTCTTGATCTGATTCAATGTTTTTCATGATCTTTTCCTTTTAGTCATTAATGATTTATCGAAAGGGACGATAGCATTGTTCCGAAATAAGGATTAGTATCTTTTTTTTCAACCGAGCGTTCTATATATGCAACAATTATGGCGGCTATATGGATATTAAGGGCACATACGGCTATTAAGTAAAGGAGGAGGCACTGTGGATCTTAATAACCTAGCCATTTTCGTAGCGGTTGTCGAAAACGGTTCTTTAACAAAAGCGGCCGAGAAGTTAAGAATGCCGAAGTCGAAAGTGAGTCGTCGATTATCTCAATTTGAGAAGGATCAGGCAGCGCCTTTACTTATACGATCGACAAGAAAAATACAGCTGACAGAAGTTGGGAAACTACTCTTTGAGCGCAGCCAGCCATTGATGCAAGAGTTAATCGCTTTAGAAGATGCTGTTTCCGGGCATCAGCTGATGCCGAAGGGCAGGTTGTCAATCAATATACCGACAGATTTTTTTCCTAACCAGTTTACGAATATTTGTGCAGAGTTTATGGAAATGAACCCACAGGTCACACTTAATATTGATCATTTTTTTGGAAGTTTCTCACGAGAAAACAATGTTGAGTTCGGCCTAAGTGATATTTCCTTTGCGCTGCACCATGGACAACTTCCCGACTCTGACCTAAATGCCAAGCAAATGATGAGTTTATCGCAATCACTGTATGGCGCGCCTCATAAATACCCAACCAATTACCTATTCAGTCATGACTTAAGCGCACAAAACTGTATTTTGGCACCTACAGAAACGGTGTGGTTTTTCCAGAACTTAAGAGAGCATAATGCGGTCAGTGTTACTGGCCGCTTTCATGTGCCGAACCAAAAAATGATGATCGAGGCATGCATTGCCGGTCTGGGGATTGCTAAGTTGACGGATGCTGATGTTGAATCGCTGGTACGAAAAGGCACGCTTATCCGATTGAATACCAAGACGCCGGTTGCGGCACAAACATTGACAGTATTATTTCGTAACAAATATTTGCCACTGAAAGCACGGCTGTTTATCGATTTCTTCCAGTCGAATATTGGGCGTTTAAGTAGTCGGATATAGGACGGTTTCGGTTCTTTTTGTCCGTCAATATTATCTCCGGAAAAATAATGCCTGAGATTGGAAGCGCGAATCTTTATTTGTCGTTTTGAAGATGTAAAGTTACCAGAGCGCTACTAACAGTGTTTCGCAAGGATGTGAAAGGGACGTCTGGAAACTAGGGAGCGCGTTTCCGTTGATACACAGTATTTCGTGTAGAAAGTTTGTCTATCGTGACATGTTTCAATGGGTTATGCGCTTGTGCATTTATCTGGGATTATTTCTCTCTTGGCCAGAACTTTGTTAACCACGGGGCGATGTAATCGCGAATAGTCGTAATCTAACTTGACTGATTTCTAAATAGAAGTCATTTACTGTATTGTACTCGGCTAAATTAGAATCTTTATTCCAAGGAAACAACAATGAATTATGAGTGCTTTAGAGTCGAAATTACCAATCAAATTGCGCACGTTGTACTAAATCGGCCAGAAAAACGAAACAATATGAACCCTGCATTCTGGCGGGAGTTACCTGAAATAATTAAAGACATTGACCACGGTTCAAAGGCGAGAGTCATCGTTATATCTTCGACCGGTCCGCACTTCACGGCCGGATTAGACATCAGTTCTTTTGCTGGAGTTTCAGGCTCCATTGACGACGCAGACAAACGGACTAAGCGTCTGCAGGCTGGCACAGCTTTTTATGACAACGTTCTGCAAATGCAGGGAGCTTTTAATTGTATCGAGGAGTGTCGCGTTCCGGTTCTTGCTGCGATTCAAGGTGGTTGCATTGGCGGCGGCGTCGATCTCACGACCGCTTGCGATATGCGTTACGCGACTGAAGATGCGTTTCTAACGATTTTTGAAACTAACATTGGCATGACTGCCGATGTTGGAACATTTCCTCGTTTGGTAAAATTGATCCCAGAAGGTTTTGTACGTGAAATGGCATATACAGGGCGAAAAGTAGGTGCTCAAGAGGCAAAGTCTATGGGGCTCATCAATAGCGTTTATAAAGATCACGAGACCATGCTTGACGCAGTTATGGGTATAGCCGCGGAAATAGCTAGTAAGGCTCCTCTCGCTGTCTACGGCTGCAAGAGAATGATTAATTACTCCCGCGATCATAGTACCGCTGACGCGCTTGACTATATCGCCATTTGGAATGCATCACACTTACAGGTTGAGGAGATTCAAGAGGCCATGTTGGCAAACACAGAAAAGCGTCCTGGAAACTTTGTCGAGATTCCCGAGAGTCGCAAGTTATAAGCGCGTCGAATTTTTTGAACGTGCTACGACGAACAACGGTCAAGTAAAATGCGCGGGACCAAATATCAGCAACAATTCCCGCGTATTTCATTTAGACTTTGTTACAAAAAAATGTTGCGATATTGAGAAGTTGTCTAGCGGTATTAACAAGACTGCCATGAATTTTTATGATCTCTGTTTTCGTCTTCACACCCCTATTTAGTTTTTTCTCACAATGAGGAAAAATATTCTTCATTTCACTGGATACTTAAATGTTAGGCTTGGCAACAAAAAAAGGTGCGTTAGAAGGTAAGTTAATAATCGATTTATCGAGAGTGCTGGGGGGGCCGTATTGTACCCAAATTCTAGCAGACCACGGCGCAGAGGTCATAAAGATAGAGCCTCCACGGGGTGATGAAACGAGGG
>JBLHNZ010000381.1:0-3812 GCA_047623245.1 Oceanicoccus sp.
TGCCGTCATTAACTTGTTGGAGAAATATTTTCCCGGAAAAGTTGTTCAACACGACCCTTTCACAAGCGTTGCTGCCGGGTTGGCAATCGCCAACTATTTTGACTATCGAGCCGACATCCCAAAATCTAGTTTTGAATATCCGTAAGCAGAAGAGAACTAAATTTCAAAAGCTTTAACTAACAATCAGGCTTTCAACCAATCCGCCCTTCAGCTACTGCACCCATAACCTGCTTAGATCAACTGAACTCCTGTTCATTATGACTCTTAAACGTTGCGGGTCAGTCGGTTGTTGGCGAGAGCGTGGAGAGGCAATAACAATCGATTGTTATGATTCATAAATGATCCACGCGTCTGTAGTCTCTGAACCGAGCCCATCCGTTTAGCTGTTGAACTAGCCGTATTTTCAGACGACTTTGTCGCTCCAACAGCTGCTTAACTAATGCTAATGATGTTGCGATCAATCTCTTCTACTACGGTATTTTTCTCTTCCGTAGCCGATCTGATTTATGAGCTCATATCTTTTATCGTTACAACGGCGAGACCAATAGGTGGCGGCGCAGAATCAACGATAGCACCTACGCAATACCCAAGGCCATAAATAATTTTTCCTTATCAAACGGTTTAGCCAAGCAATATTGAGCTCCCGCCAGCAAAATACGATCTACGTTGTTTTGACTTCCGTATCCCGTCATCGCCACTAGACGAATATGCCGTGTACTGATGTCGCCCTTAAGACGACGACAAGTCTCGAACCCGTCCATACCAGGCATCATAATATCCAAAAGAATTACGTCTGGCTGAAATACCGCGACCTTTTGACCCGCGTCAAAACCATCAACGGCAAATTCCATAGCTTCAATCCCAGGTTGTGTCTCCAATAGCTCGGCTAAATATCCTCGTATTTGTGCGTCGTCGTCAACCACTAAAACCCGAAGATCGTTATTCTGCCGGGCCTCAATCGCAATTCCCCGACTTCGGGCAAAAGCATAAATATCCCTCATTTGGAAACGTCGATGCCCGCCGACTGTGACGCTGGCTGCCAGCAAGCCTTTTGAGGCCCAAAGCCGTATCGAGGCGGTCGACACCATAAGCAGCTCTGCTGCCTCAACAGGCGTAAGGTACACACGTTCTTTCGTTTGTTTTACCATTAGGTTTTCTCTCAGAACATAACGCGACACGTTTAGAACAATGCAAATGTCAGTAGTCAGTAAAAACACGGTACCAGAAATTATAGCGCCCCATTCATTTGCGGTATACACGCTTTATTCGTTTCTTGCGATTTTAGTGTTTTATATCTAGTTATAATCAGTAAACCGCGACAAAGCGGTTTTTAAGGAATTAGAGCGAGCAGCTTTATCACGATAAATACGGTTCCCTACAAATATACTTGCGTGCTAAACCTCGCTCACGCACCCTAATTTCCGCACCGCCAATAGATCTTCTTGGTACGCGAAGGATCGAAATTTCATGGTTGCCTCTCTTGTTCGTTCGATATGGAGGCTTGTGTAACGCCTGAAATAGACGCCCATTTCGCGGCATGAGAAAAACACGCCAAACAATAGTACACTGCCGTTTATTTTTCTGTATAGATCGGTGTAATAAATCGAATAGGGGAAGATATCTTCGAACTGACCAGAAAATATTCTGAGTAGTCAATATTGCTAATACAGTCTGTTATTCCCGTTACTCAGAAGCGCCTAATTTTAGCGCTACAGGAAAAATATTTTTCAAGGATAATCCTGCGACAAGTCGGCATTGACAAATAAATACTGTTGATAGAAACTTGATTAATCAAATTTCTATCATGGTTTAAGAAATGTCTAACGATACCACTCCAACAACTCTTTTGCTCAAGCTGAATTCTCTTCACACGCAGATTCTTAGAAAAGTTGATCAACAATTGGGCGTTCACGGCATTAGTTTTACCGAATTCCTTGTCATGTCACATTTACAAAGTGCCGCTAACGAAACAATGCGGAGAATTGATTTAGCCGAGAGTATCGGCCTAAGCGCCTCTGGAGTTACTCGACTTCTAATGCCAATGGAAAAAATAGGGCTCGTGAAAAAGGAAGTAAATCCACGCGACGCGCGAGTCAGCTTGGTTAAACTAACAAAAGGAGGGAAGAAGGCGTTTGTAAACGCAGCATTGAGCGTTGCACACGCAGCAGGAGAACTCAGCAACCCATTAAGCGCAAAGCAGCTAACAGAGTTCACAAAGCTAACTGACACCCTTCTTTACAAATAATGTAAGGTTAGCGCTATAAGGGTCAAAACGGCTTTTTATCGTAAAAAGGAATTTAAAACCACGTACGCCCCGTATAGATTAATATCCCAGCCGGTCAAATTCGTTCATATTTTCCAGCAGTAGATAAATACTTTGCTCGACTGGCTCGCGACTTTGGGCCTTTGACAATTGACGCATGCTATCGACGATAGCAATCCACCATAGCATATGAACTGCACTTAATTGAGCGGCAACGGGAATCATGTCTCGAGCAAGAGAGAGGGTTTCAATACTTTCTCTCTTAAGTGAAGTCATGCTCCGCAAATTTAACCGATTGTCCTTTAGTTCCCTCATCAAGCGACTAACAATTTCAAGGTCTTGCTCAAGTACTTTTGTCTCAGTAGGTTCGTTATTTGGCGCAAGAAAAGCGATATCTAAATGAGATAGAACTCCTCGTAAAGAACCTCGTAAACTAAGCCATATTTCTTTGCGTCGCGACCGCTCTCTGGCGTTCTGAATTATTGACAATAATCCTACCAAGAAGAATCCTTCCAAACAGAACCCTATGAGCTCTGGCAACAAATTGTCGTGAAAAGCACCGCCAGTCGGTACAAAAAAGAAAACAAAGATAAGACATATTCCGACAAGCCCAAATATAGCTAACGGTGCAATAAGTAGCATTTTGGTGGTATTCATGACAACTTGTCATTCCCAACCGACACATGACCCTCCTCATCGGCCAGAGCTACGATTACACGCGCAATTTTTTGGGCTTCGCGGTCCGTCAGATCCAACGGTAAATTCTGCACATAAACCATTCGACCCTCACGCAAGGGAATAGAAATTATTTCATTACTGGCATCGCTCGTTGCAAGACTGATGTCTTCAAGCGCTTTTTGTTCAACAGTCATTTCTTTTTTTGAACTTTTATGACGCTTATCTTTACGAATTGAATCTCCACCGATGGAAAAAAACGAATCGGGGTTATCGACCCAAGAAAAATAGTCGTGCAACGCTGCTTTTGCTCGTTTGTTATAAAGATTCAAGACTTCTGGACGAATACTACTGTCGTTAATTTTATGAATTCGTGTACAGAGGATATCGACGTCAATTTTTCGAATATCCAGTGATTCAGCCTCATTTAGTTCGGAAAACAACTGTTCCACTGCGTTAATGCGGCTTCTTGCTACCGCTGGATTGAGAATCCCTTCAATGGTTGATTGACGTAAAAACTGAAATAGCCGGTCGCGGGTGTAATCTTCTTTTGCCATTTGGAAAACCTTTTCGAATAATTCAATTTATCTACCAGAACTGACTTTCTCCAAGGAGACCGGTTAGAGAAGATACAGTACATTAGCAAAAATACAGCCCAGCAATTTTCCACGCAACTAAGTCGCGAAACATCATACCCTTTATATCTTTAGCCACTCGATGAAGCTGACCGTCGACGCAATCAGCCTATTTCGCGGTGTTTCTAACAAAGCTGCATGATCTCCGCCTGCCAGTACAACCCACTGTTTGTTGGCATTAGTAAATTTCGGAAAGACCTGCGCATGAACGGTGGTATTTGCAAGAGGGTCAAACTCTG
>JBLHNZ010000382.1:0-3801 GCA_047623245.1 Oceanicoccus sp.
TGTTGGCGATGAGGTAAGTCCTGGCGATGTTGTAGCCGAGGTTGGAGCCGGCGGCAGAGCGACCGGAGCGCATCTCGATTGGAGGATGAACTGGAAAAAAGCTCGTATAGATCCACAGTTGTTAGTGGGTGCGATGAAAGTTAGTATTGAGAGTCAATAAAATTCAGACCTACTGTCAGTAGGTCTTCAATGGGCTTAATGAAATAGAATTTTGAGCAAGGGTAAAGTTGAACAATGATAGATAAAAAACTGTTGAGTATTTTGGTTTGTCCAGTCACGAAGGCTCCTTTAAAATACGATGAAGTAAAGCAGGAGCTAGTATGTAAGGCGAGTGGTCTTGCCTATCCCGTTCGCGATGGAATTCCGGTGATGTTGGAAAATGAAGCGCGTTTGCTGACGGCTGAAGAAAAACTCGATTAAACACCAACAGGCCGTGTTATGGTCGTCGATTGATTCGAGCCAATAGTTAAATGCTGCTTAACTATTTCACTCAATAGGTAAAAGACGGAAGAATAGCTTAGGCCATTCGGCGTTTCCAGAGCTTTCCTATATAATCCACTAACTATTCTTAACTTGCGAAAAACCATTTTTGGTTTGAGTCGCGAGTTGTATTAAATACTTGAGTAAACAATGACAAGTTCACAGATCCGCGAATTATTTTTACATTTTTTTGAAAAAAAAGGCCATACACGCGTTGCGAGTAGTTCCCTTGTACCCGGTAACGACCCCACACTGTTGTTCACAAACGCTGGAATGGTACAGTTTAAAGATGTTTTTCTCGGCCAGGATAAGCGTTCTTATACGCGCGCGACTAGTTCTCAGCGCTGTGTTCGGGCCGGAGGGAAACACAATGATCTGGAGAACGTCGGGTATACCGCTAGGCATCATACGTTTTTTGAAATGCTCGGTAACTTCAGTTTTGGGGATTATTTTAAGCGTGAAACTATCGGTTTTGCATGGGAGTTCTTAACGTCTGAGCAATGGTTGAATTTGCCAGCCGATAAACTTATCGTCACCGTTTACGCCGATGACGACGAAGCCTATGATATTTGGCTTAATGAAATGGGTGTTCCGGCGGAGAGAATTATCCGGATTGGCGACAACAAAGGTGAAAAATACGCGTCGGATAATTTTTGGGCGATGGGTGATACCGGTCCTTGCGGACCTTGCAGTGAGATATTTTACGATCACGGCGCAGATATCTGGGGCGGTCCTCCCGGTTCACCGGAAGAAGACGGCGATAGATACATTGAGATTTGGAATAATGTATTTATGCAATACAACCGCAGTGCCGATGGCACAATGGAGAACTTGCCTGCACCGTCAGTTGATACAGGTATGGGGCTGGAGCGAATTTCCGCGATCATGCAGGGTGTCCATAGCAACTATGAGATTGACTTGTTTCAGAATTTACTTGATGCCGCAGCTTCCGTTTTGGGAGTCAACGATACAAGTAATACCTCTCTTCGGGTGATCGCAGATCACATTCGGTCTTGTGTCTTCTTGGTAGTCGATGGGATTTTACCTTCAAATGAAGGTCGCGGTTACGTACTTCGTCGTATTATTCGCAGAGCTGTCCGTCACGGCAATAAACTGGGAGCTAACGACGCATTTTTCCACAAGCTAGTAGCTCCGTTGGCAAAGGAGATGGGCGAAGCGTACCCAGAATTGCATAAACTACGAGTTCAGATCGAAAAAGTACTGCTGACCGAAGAGCAGCAGTTCGCAAAGACTCTCGATCAGGGGATGCGCATATTAGAAGCCGACCTCGAAACACTACAAGGCACAGAAATTCCAGGCGAAACGATCTTTAAGCTTTATGATACTTACGGTTTTCCGATGGATTTGACGGGAGACATTGCCCGCGAACGACAGCTTACGCTTGATGAAGCGGGTTTTGAAAAGGCAATGGATGCACAGCGCCAACGAGCCAGAAGCGCGAGTAATTTCAAAATGGATTTGGCCGAAGGTGTAGATATAGAGGGTACGACGCAATTCACTGGGTATCAGTTATTGAGTGCAGAATGCGAAATCACTGCATTATTAAAATCAGGACAATTGGTCGATACCTTAAATGAAGGAGACATTGGAGTTGTCGTGCTGGCGAGCACACCCTTTTACGGCGAGTCTGGCGGGCAGGCTGGCGATAGCGGGTTTATGACTACTGCAGGTATTCGTTTCGAGGTGTCCGATACGAGTAAAGTAAATAGCAATCATTTGCACCACGGGGTCTTAACAGAAGGTACTCTGTCGGTAGGTGAAACGTTAGCGGTAACTGTCGACACAAACATCCGCCTGGCAACGGCGCTCAACCACTCTGCAACCCATTTGTTGCATGCGGCGTTAAGAGCGGTCTTAGGTGACCACGTGGGACAAAAAGGGTCTCTGGTGGACTCGCATAAACTGAGGTTTGATTTTTCCCATTTTGAAGGGCTTAGTGACACAGAACTCTCGAAAATCGAAATGATTGTCAATGAACAGATTCGTCTAAATTCTTCAGTAGAAACCACTGTGACGAGTATGGATGAGGCGAAAGAACTCGGTGCAATGATGCTGTTTGGCGAAAAATACGGCGACGAAGTGCGAGTTTTGTCCATCGGCGAACGTTTTTCAGTCGAATTGTGTGGCGGCACGCACGTATCTCGAACCGGTGATATTGGATTAATGCGGATAACATCCGAAGCGGGTATTGCCTCAGGTGTGCGCCGAATTGAAGCGGTGACCGGTGCTGTTGCTTTGCAGCTA
This sequence comes from Oceanicoccus sp., assembly GCA_047623245.1. Taxonomy (GTDB): domain Bacteria; phylum Pseudomonadota; class Gammaproteobacteria; order Pseudomonadales; family Dasaniaceae; genus Oceanicoccus. The sequence continues at coordinate 2,746 of JBLHNZ010000382.1, forward strand.
TTTGACGATACACAGCATACGCTGGCAGAAGTGGCTGCTGTCGTTAAAGGAAATAAAGACAATGTTGCAGGTAAGGTAAAGCAGTTGCTCGACAGTAATAAGCAGCTTGAAAAAGAGCTTGAGCAATTAAAAGCGAAAGTGGCGTCTGCGGCAGGAAGTGATTTTGCAAGTGAAGCGGAAGACGTGAATGGCATAAAAGTGCTAGCTTGCCAGCTCGATGGGGCCGACATGAAAACACTCGATAATATGGTTGCACAGATTAAGGACAAACTTAAGTCTGCGGTGGTTTTGTTGGCGAGCTTCGACGGAAATAAGATTAACATCGTTTGCGGTGTTACTGAAGATTTAACGCAGCAATATCGTGCGGGAGACCTTATGAAACATTTCGCCCCTTTAGTCGGCGGCAAAGGTGGAGGAAAAGCCGATAAAGCAAAGGGGGCAGGGACCGACATAGAGGCTTTAGACGCTGCCTTACGTACAGTGAGGAGCTGGGTTGAGGCGGGCTAACCAGCTTTCAGAGTGGCGTAAGTGGCGTTTTTTTCATTTTTGGGTCTAATTGTTACTGGCTTTTAGGATAAAGAGTTCTTCGGCCAATAATAACTCACTTAGCCTGTTTAAATTCCACTGAAATTAGTGTTTAATTGGCGCCCTTTTTTGGTGTACGGATTCTGAACGAGTCCTGGAAATAGAAAACAGATATTAATCATGAGTTTGATCGTACAAAAATTTGGTGGGACATCGGTCGGGACTGTCGAGCGCATAGAGCAGGTTGCAGAAAAAGTCGCATCTTTTAGAGCTCAGGGACACGATATTGTTGTCGCCGTGTCGGCGATGAGCGGAGAAACAAACCGCTTAATCTCGATGGCGAACGAAATTCAAGATCACCCTACGCCACGAGAGTTAGACGTGCTTGTGTCGACCGGAGAGCAGGTCACCATAGCTCTATTAAGCATGGCTTTGCACAAAAGAGGATGTGAAGCGCGTTCTTATACTGGCGGACAGGTCAGAATATTAACTGACAGTGCTCACAATAAAGCTCGGATCAAGAAAATTGAT
>JBLHNZ010000383.1:0-3702 GCA_047623245.1 Oceanicoccus sp.
CATTCCGTGCTCTACCGCTCCCTTATCTAATACATCTCTTAGAATTTGAATAAGAAAAATGTCCAGTAGGCGGTTTATCATCGGTTCCCGCCCGCACCGATCCGAAAATGCTTCGTCAAACAACCACTGCGCCACTTGATTCAACATTGTGGACTCGGACAAAGCGTAGTAAATCGACTGCGGTAAGGCACCAACCAACGGATTACTGACACCATCTGCATAGCGGATGTTGGAACAAACCAATTCAGCTTTATCTGACTCGCTTGCCACAATACGATGACGGGTAGGATGTGGGAAGAAAATAACAGAAGGTTCGCTAAAAACCAATTTCTCGTCATTATCCCGGATTAAAGTCAAAGTACCTGACTTTAACAAATGAATATGACCTTCGCCTTCCCCGCTCTGCCCAAAAGGTTCGCTACCGCACATATTTCCGCTAAAAAAAACCTGGGCACTCATTGAAAAACGATTAAGAATCTCCGACAAACGATCCATGGCTCCCCCTCTGGACGATATGTATCAAATTATGGACTATATCACCCCATAAAGAACCTTCCTAGCGCTATATTCATTCTCAAGATGTGTAATGTCTTTCGCCGTTTTGTTTTTTTCTACTATTTGCGCATTGCTCAAGCTAATTCAGATGATCAGTACTTGAATAATGGGCTACGAAGTTAACTCGACACCGTGACAACGACAGTTACAACTTCATTACTATTATATTTTGGACGAGCCGTTATGTTAAAAATTGCCACCCTACCTTTCATTCTTATGCTTTTGTCTGGATGCTTAAGTGCTCCGCAAAGCACCGATGACCCATGGGAAAATTGGAATCGCGGCGTTTACGGTTTGAACAAATCCCTCGATAAGACCATTGCGAAACCATTCGCCGTTGCTTACAAAAGGATCACTCCAGATGTCGTAGAAACGGGTTTCACCAACTTTTTCTCCAATCTGGACGATGTGCCAACGATGGTTAATAACCTTCTTCAAGGTAAATTACTAAACTCCTTTTCAGATTTTGGTCGTCTGGCAATTAATTCAAGCTTTGGTATTGCAGGTTTTTGGGACCCAGCAACGCGCATTGGATTAGAAAAGCACAATGAAGATTTCGGGCAAACGTTAGGCAGTTGGGGCGTTGGTGCCGGTCCTTTTGTCATGTTACCGATACTCGGCCCATCGTCATTAAGAGACGCTCCCACAGCCCTCTACGATCCCGAATTGGAATGGCTGAATCATATCGACTATATTCAGACCAGTAATCAGATTGATAATGTTAGAATTAGAAATCAGACGAAATTTATAGAGCTGCTAAACACGCGTGCTGATTTATTGAGATATGACGATTTTCTAAACGGTGCGAAAGATGAATACAGTTTCGTAAGAGACGCCTATCTGCAATTTCGGGCTTACGAGGTATCCGACGGAAAAATCTTATCTGATGACGACTGTGAAGATGAAGACGATTGTTTCTTTTAGCGACGTGAGACTCAAGCTGCGAATTCAACCGCCTATTTTCCCATTTTTCACGGCGCGGAACTTATTGGCCTGAGACTTCTCATACTTTCGTCAGCGAAAATCTGCCGAAAAAGAAAGTGTTTGAACAATACAACAATGAGCCGCGACACAAACTGCTTATTTCAATCTCGCCAACAATCACTAAGTAGGCCACACCATTCAAACTGTATGGTTGTAGCTACTTGTACTTAACGTGATTCGCGCTTTTTTTGTAATTGATCGACGACTGCCGAGCCCAAATGCACTTCGCCTCTTTTTTCGGCGAGACGCATTTGCTTTTCCCGTTCGAGAAATCGTACGCGTTGTTCAGTGGTTGTTTTGTCGAAACAAAAATGACAACTAACACCCGGAACGTAGTGATCGCTCTTTTTATCATCCTCGGTAATTGGCAATCGGCACGCGTGGCACTGATCATAATGACCTTTTTGCAGCTGATGATCGACTGTCACGCGGTCGTCGAAAACGAAACACTCTCCCTGCCACAACGTCTCTTCTTCGGGCACTTGTTCCAAGTATTTTAGAATACCGCCTTTTAGGTGATATACCTCTTCGAAACCTTGCTCCTTTAAATAGGCAGTGGACTTCTCACAACGTATGCCGCCAGTGCAAAACATCGCTACTTTTTTGTGTTTTTGAGGATCCAAGTGACTTTCAACATACTGCGGAAACTCTCGAAAGCTGACAGTATTCGGGTTTAGCGCATTTTTAAAAGTGCCCACTTGCACTTCATAATCATTACGAGTGTCGACCAGCAGTACATCTGGATCGCTAATCAACGCATTCCAGTCTTTCGGCTCAACATAGGTGCCAACGACTTGGTTGGGATCTATGCCTTCTACCCCCATGGTAACTATCTCTTTTTTGAGTTTTACCTTGGTCCGCAAAAAAGGCGCCTTTGTGCTTAACGATTCCTTAACGTCAATATCCGCCAAACGGGCATCGTTACGCAGCCATGCCAACAAGCTATTAACTGCCTCACGGGAACCTGCCACTGTGCCATTAATACCTTCAACCGCCAGCAACAAAGTGCCGCGCACATTAAACGCTTTCATGACTTCCAGAAGGGGATCACGGATATCTTCAAAATCCGATAAGGTAACAAATTTATAGAGAGCGCATACCACAAACGTATCGGGCTTGGAGCTCGACTGAGCAAATTCAGACATTCTACTTCCTCGGCTAACCGGATCGTAAATCCGGTGCAAAATATCGGCGGAATTATAAGGAAATATGGTGGGCTTGTCTGTATTTTTGCAGACAAATATGCAAGATTATGACCGAGGTCAAGAAAAATACGTACACCGCTGCCCAGACAAAAAACCTACATCCTCATCACATTTTAATAAAAAAATCGACGCTGGAAAAAATAAGATGTTCAGTCTAGCCGCTGGCGACTGTCCCTTAAAGAACACAATTGTTCTCAGAAATAATTCAATTGTCTCTAAAAAAATTAATCGGATCTTTAAATACTCTGCATATTTCATTAACACTCAAACTATACAATCTTTCTAATTCTTAAGAAACGCAGAAGGACATTGAAGGAATATGTATCGGTCAATCGATCTAAACGAAGTGGTAGTGACTATTGTAGGATTGGGAGTAAGAGTGGGCGAACGCTTCCCGAAGTCTAATTTTTTCAAAATATGTCTTGAACTTCGGGAAATAGCACTCGACTGCGATTCGCGGGTCACCTGGATATCACGCGCGAATATGAAAATTCGCACCGGCGTTGCAGGCGTTACAACCGGCACACTACTTTTTTCACTTTACCTATTGTCGCATATAGACCTGAAATACCAAAAACTAAGTACCCTTGAAGTCATTCAAATTTCCGAAACACTGGTGAATGGAATTATTCTATTAGGTGCTTCACTGTACTTTCTATTTTCGGTGGAAACTCGCTTAAAACGCTCTCGAGCCCTCAAAGCGTTGCATGAACTGCGGTCGATAGCCCATATCATCGACATGCTTCAGTTAACAAAAGATCCAGGCATGCTGGACGATAATGCGATTCGAACGAACCATTCGCCCACTCGTGAATTCACACTTTTTGAACTAAACCGTTATCTCGACTATTGCTCAGAGATGTTCTCTTTGATCGGGAAGCTAGCAGCGATATATTCAGAGAGGCTTCCCGACCCCGAAATCGTGAGCGCCGCCAGCGAAATTGAAAGCTTGTGTTCG
>JBLHNZ010000384.1:0-3667 GCA_047623245.1 Oceanicoccus sp.
CTGCATTACCTTTGGCGGGCCTTCTGCGCGACGCGGTCGATCGGGATGGTGATGAAATTGGCATTCTGGTTCAAAAACGTAAAGACAAGAAAGCGGCGAGACGATTCTTTAGAAAGTTACTCAAAGGGCAACAAGTCGCGCCAATCAGGATAGTCACCGATAAATTGCGCAGTTATTCAGCAGCAATGAAAGAGCTGATACCTGATGTTGGGCATTCTACCAAGCAATACGAAAACAACAGATGCGAGTTATCCCATCAACCTTGTCGGCAACAGGAGGGGCAGATGAGGAAATTTAAATCACAAGGCCAGGCTCAACAATTTCTTAGTTGCCATGGGGTTGTTAATAATCTGTTTCGTCTGGCCGCCATTCCATGAAAGCGAGTCATTATAGAATTTTCCGTGACCGAGCGTTCGTTGAATGGGGTAGGATTAGTTGCGTCCAAAATTTGGCATAGGTAGTTAAATCGCCATTCGATCTCGGTAACTTGACAGTACCCTATCGGGATATCAGGACAAGTGCGTTTAATGAATGGAGTCGGGCAGTTGTTTGAGCGTAGGTGGCTAAATGTCATGACCTTGAAAAGTTAACTTGTCGAAACTCTGTTACTATGTCTGAGAATTGTGTAGTCTGGAATGAATGTATACCACGCTCGCAGTTCACATTTTCGTCATGGAGGCGCGATCGGTTAAGGATTAACGGAGTAAAGCTTCCGAAAATTCTAGTATTATTGTCGCTTTTCGTAAGCCAGTGGGAATATAACGTTTTTTCTATTACCAATGCGAATATTTCTGCTAATGGCCAGAGGTAGAGTAAATGCCCTGTTTTTGAACACTCCACTCTAATTAAATGAGTTATGAGTTATGAGTTATGAGTAATAACATGAAATGGATTTTTCTTGTTTTTATTGTTCTGATATCTCCAAAAAATTATGCAGAGATCATAAAGCTTTGCTCGCTGGAACGGCCGGGCTTGTCTCAAGGAGATGGATCAGGATACTACTGGGATTTATTAAGAATAATATATGAGGCTGAAGGAGTGACCGTTGAATATTCTTCAGCGCCATTTAAGCGATGCCTTGCTCTTGTAGAGAACAAAATGGTTGATGGTGCGGTGGCTGTGTTTAGAGCTCCCGGCCGAGCTAAAAAGTTCACCTATCCCAAATCTCGATTGAGCTTTTCCTCTTATGGAATCGTCCACTTAAAACAGACGGCCTTTGACAAGCTTGAAAATATAGAAGGCAAAGTTGGAATAATGAGAGGATATGATTTCTCTGCATGGCTGCCTTTGTATTTACCAGTCACTACTTTAAGTGATAATTTTCAAGCTGTAGAAATGTTAAAGACAAAACGTATTGAGTATCATGCCGATGATCTTCAAGGCTTTAATCTGACATTAAAAAAAATGGGGGAGCAGCCAGAAAAATTTGTTTCTAGAGAATTTCATGTCAGGGATCTATTTGTTCCAATGACAAACGATGTTCGTGGACAGAGACTGGCAGATAAGTTTGATTCCGGTATAGATAAAGCGCTTCAAAATGGGGAGCTGGCAAAATTAATCAGAAAACATGAGCTAGTGATTTCTCTGCTGCCAGATTTCCACTGATAATGGGTTTTTATTGATTTCTACGGAAAGAAAAATCAGGGTGCCTACACGGCGATAAGTTATAGCCAGTAGCCTGTTTCTAGACTAGGTTGAGTGTGGGCGGGGGCGTTTATTCGTCTTATACTCAGAGTATTGGGATAAAGAGGACTATTGGCAGTTCGACATGCACAATACTTTTTACTTCTTTGTGTGAGTTTTAGGGCATAGTATAAAAAGCGTGGCAGACGTCCAAACTTGTTCAAGTCTGAAATTTAATAAACACTTTTTGAGGTTACCATTGCACGACAATATTCATTTTTATCAGCCTGCTGAAGGTCACGGTCTAGCCCATGATCCCTTTAACGCCATGGTTGCACCCAGGCCTATCGGCTGGATCTCATCTCAGGGCAGTGACGGCAAATTGAACCTTGCCCCTTACAGCTTCTTCAATGCCTTTAATTACCACCCGCCGATTATTGGCTTTGCCAGCGTGGGTCATAAGGACACCCTAAAAAACATTGAGTCTAGCGGTGAGTTTTGCTGGAGCCTGGTGACCCGTCCATTGGCTGAGGCCATGAACCAAACTAGCGCGGCGGTTACCCACGAAGTGGACGAATTTAGCCTTGCGGGTTTGAGTGCCAGGTCGTCCAAAGTCGTCTCTGTTCCCCATGTAGATGAAAGCCCGGTGTCCTTCGAATGTAAGTTAAGCCAGCTTATGCAGCTAAGTGCTGCCGATGGACAAAAAGTCGATAGCTGGATGATTTTTGGCGAAGTGGTAGGCGTGCACATTAATAAGCGTTTGCTGGTAGACGGGGTGTATCAAACTGCCGCTGCTGAACCTGTGTTACGTGGCGGAGGGGCAGGGGATTATTTTGCGATTGATGAAGCGAGTAAATTCCAGTTGTTCAGGCCAAAGTAGGCTTGAAATTTCTTATTGCTAATAGGATTTTTTAACGGTGCTGTACTTCTTGCTGGGTATTGACAAGTAAACTCATTGCAAATGCTAGACTCGACCAATGAATACTTATAAAAGACACCGCTTCCCGCCTGACATCATTTCCTACGCAGTCGGGCTCTATTTCAGATTCAATCTCAGCCATCGCGACATTGAAGATCTCCTAGCAGAGCGAGGTATAACCGTCAGCCGCGAAGCAATCCGCCTCTGGTGCAATAAGTTTGGAGCAATTTATTCCCGCCGGCTGAAGCGAAAACACCGAGGCTATGGTGACACGTTTTACATCGATGAAGTTTTTATCAAGATCAACGGCAAGCAGCACTATCTGTGGAGAGCTGTCGACCAGGATGGTGAGGTCGTTGATGTGTACCTACAGGCTAAGCGTGATGGGACTGCAGCAAAGCGTTTTTTCAAGCGACTATTGCGATCGCACGGCGGTGAACCGAGGAAGATCGTTACTGATAAGCTGCGTAGTTATGGTGTTGCGCATCGGGAACTGATTCCTGGCACAATCCACAGTACTGAGCAGTATGAGAATAACCGAGCTGAGCAATCGCATGAATCAACTAGAGTCCGCGAAAAGGTGATGCGGCGATTCAAATCGATAAAGCAGGCGCGTCGGTTTCTGAATGTTCATGCTTCGTTCAGTAACCTTTTCAATCTTGGGCGACATCTAGTTTCAGCGGAGCACTATCGGAATCTCAGGATAGGTGCGCTCGCAGAATGGAACAGGGCAACTGCTTGAGGGCAAGGGACTGACTTGTCTCGCCTGTGAACGTTAATTTGCCAGAACCTACCTTTTATATGAGTTGGTTTTATTTTTCATATAAGATACCGAGGTTTGCGCGGGCGGGGAGGGAGGTATTTGTCAAATCCGAACGGCGAACGGAAGCGGAATGGGAGAGAGTTTCAGAAGCCGAAACTTGAGTGCTGATGCCGGTTTCAGCGCTGGACTAACCCTGCTAGATGGCTTGCAATATGGCGACAGGTTTCGTCAACGGCGCTTGCAGACACCTTTTACCATTGCAACACCAAAAACTCCGCCAATTTCTGTCTTCGTAAATCCATGACGAAATGGCGATAAATCAATTGGGGGATATTTTGAGGGGGTTGGGGGCGTGCGGGATT
>JBLHNZ010000385.1:0-3636 GCA_047623245.1 Oceanicoccus sp.
GTTCTGTACACTCTGCACCATCAAATTGCCGCGCTTCGCTCGCAAAGACGAGTTTCTGGATGGGCACTAACTCAAGTAATCCAACTGACCGGCGATCAAATTCCGTGACTGACAGAAGCAAATTTTTCGAAATAATCCGGGAACGTTTTGGCTGTACAACCCGGATCGTTAATAGTCACTGACGTATCACTCAAAGCGACTAATGAAAAACACATTGCCATTCGGTGATCGTCGTAAGTATCAATCTCTGCTCTCGCGAAGACGTCTGGAGGTGAAATCTCAATGAAATCTTCTCCTTCTACAACGACTGCCCCAATCTTACGAAGTTCAGTAGCCATGGCGTATAAACGGTCGGTTTCCTTCACACGCCAGTTGTATATATTACGAATTGTTGTTTTCCCCTTCGCAAACAAAGCCGTTGTAGCGATGGTCATTGCAGCATCGGGTATATGATTCATGTCCATATCGATACCACTAAGCTGTCCGCCATAACTGGAAATAATATAGTCCTCACCCCATTCAATTTTCGCGCCCATAGACTCTAACACTTTGGCAAAGGCAACATCTCCCTGAATACTATTTTCTCCGATTCCGGATACCTTAACGGAACCGCCCTTAATCGCAGCAGCCGCCAAAAAATATGATGCGGAAGAGGCATCACCCTCAACGAGAATTTTACCTGGAGACTCATAAGAAGCGTTTCCCGACACCTTAAACGTCCGATAATCCGTATTTTCCACGGTAATACCGAACTGCCGCATGAGGTGCAGAGTTATATCAATATACGGTTTAGACACTAACTCGCCTTCAATAGTGATTTCCGTGTCTTCCGCTGCCAATGGTGCTGCGAGTAAAAAAGATGTTAAAAATTGACTCGAAATCTCTCCATTAATGGTTACTTTCCCTCCCTTCAGCCCTTTTGCGACAATATTTAAAGGCGGGTAGCCGGTATTTTTTTGATAGTGAATTTCTGCTCCCGCCTCTCTTAAAGCGTCGACCAAAGCGCCAATGGGACGCTCCTCCATTCGAGGCTCTCCGGTCAATTCAAACTGACCGGTACTCGCTGCCAGTACTGCACAAAGAGGCCGCATTGCCGTGCCTGCATTACCCAAAAAAAGACTTGTAGCTTTATCACTATCAAATGCGCCCCCTAAACCTTTAACAATACAGCGCGTGTTATTGTCGGACAATGCAAACTCTACCCCGAGTATCGACAGTGCTTTGAGCATGTGCCTGATATCATCACTGTCGAGCAAGTTAGTTATCTCGGTGGTACCTTTAGCCAAGGCGGCAAGCAGCAGCGCACGATTAGAAACACTTTTCGAACCGGGTAAATGAATTTCCCCGTCAATTTTTTTGACGGGATTCAAAATGAGACTTTCCATATATTTTTCCGTATGTCTGTGTAAATCCGCGCTTCTGTCGCATTGATTTAATTAGCGTCTTCGAACATAAAGGGTTAGGGAGGCGAAACTGTCTAGCATTCTACGTGGCCACCGATTAATTCCGGTAGGCGTTGTATTTGTAATTTTTCCTATTGCTATTCAATAGTTATAACGATGAACAACGCAATTTTCTCTTTCTGTATTGGCTAAAAAAATGGTGACGGAAATAGCTTTATACAATTTCTTCCATGTGTTCAACCATCAACTGCAAGGACTCTTTACCACGAAATTCATTCACATCAAGTTTATATACCGCCCTGATCTTTTGAATGTCCTTATTTGGCCAGATTCCCGGGTCAATATTAAACGCTATAGCGTCCACCAAATTTTGCCCTGATTCATCGACAGTAAGCACCAGTTTCAAGTGTTTTTGCCCGACTATGCGCTGCGTAACAATCCCGAATTCGCCATCGAATAATGGTTCTGGAAAATGCTGACCCCAAGGCGCCGCATCGCGGAGTTCTTTCGCTAGTTCCAAAGAAAATTCCAACGGAGTTAGTTCTCCGTCACTTTGTAAAATCGCCTGTAAGTCTGCTTCTTTCAAATGACGTTTCACTTCTTCGTCAAAGGCGTCTGTAAAGGTCGTGTAATGCTTCTTCTCTAAGCTCATTCCTGCAGCCATAGCATGCCCACCGAACTTGCTGAGAACATGAGGGTATTTTGAAGCGATGGATTCGAGGGCATCGCGAATATGAAACCCTGGAATAGATCTAGCGGAGCCTTTTATCGAGTTACCAGAATCATCATCTGCAAACGCGATAACAGGACGATGGTACTTATCTTTTATTCGCGATGCCAAAATGCCTATGACGCCCTGATGCCAATCTTGATCGTATAGACATAAGCCATAAGGTAATATACCGCTAGTGAAATTGATAGCCTTTAAGTTTAACAAGGCTTCTCGCTGCATGTCTGCCTCGATTGATTTTCTATCTTGGTTTAGCCCATCCATTTGCGTAGCAATTTCTTGCGTCAGATATTCGTCATCAGAAATCAGGCATTGAATACCAAGACTCATATCATCTAGCCGCCCTACCGCATTCAAGCGCGGACCAATTGCAAAAGCTAAATCTGAACTAACTACACGATTGATATTGCGCCGAGCGACTTGCAAAAGTGCCTTGATACCCGGCCGCGCCCTTCCGGCTCTAATTCGGCGCAACCCCTGTGCTACGAGAATTCGATTATTTCCATCGAGAGGTACCACATCTGCCACTGTGCCGAGCGCCACCAGATCCAGATAATCTGCCATTAACGGCTCATCGATATTATGGCGTTCGAACCAACCGCTGGCTCTTAACGTTGTTCTAAGCGCCGACATCACATAAAAGATGACACCTACACCGGCTAAATTTTTACTGGGAAACTTACAGCCTAGTTGATTGGGGTTCACAATGGCCGCTGCATCCGGCAACTCCTTACCGGGTAAATGATGATCGGTTACCAACACTTTTATTCCGGCCAAATTAGCTGCCAAAACGCCTTCGATACTGGAAATGCCATTGTCTACAGTGATAATCAGGTCAGGATCGAATTTTTTTGCAACCTCGACAATTTTCGGTGTTAGACCGTATCCGTATTCAAATCGATTAGGCACGAGAAAGTCGACATGTTTTGCACCCATCGCCCTAAGAGCGAGCACAGCGAGGGCGCTACTGGTTGCGCCATCGGCGTCAAAATCACCCACTATAAGAATTTTTTGTTCGCTGTTCAGCGCTTCAACAATTATCGGTAAAGCTTCGTCGAGCCCCTTCAGTGAGCCCGGCTTCAATAAGCAGTCCAGACTAGTGACGAGATCCTGATCACTCAATGCACCGCGGGCCGCAAAAACTTGCTGCAGCGTTGGAGAGTATTTATCGCTGAATTGATAATCTTCGAGATTTATCTGAGCTCTTCGTTGAATTTTTTTTATTGAAGCAGACAAAAATAAATACCTATCGGTGTAGAGCTAAAAGACCTATGTTTGGCGATGGCAACGAACAATTTTTTCTGTAGACACCACCGCATGATATTAAGACATAAGCCGCAGCTATGAAGAAATATATTCGTTCATAAATTCATGGACTTTACTTAAGTCATTATCGATAACATGTACGCGTTCTTCATCTGTGAATAGGCTGGACATATGGTGTGGCAGTTCCGGCTCGTGAGGAAAGCCTGCTTTCATGACAGCCTCAGGGAATTTAGCCGG
>JBLHNZ010000386.1:0-3590 GCA_047623245.1 Oceanicoccus sp.
AGGCCCATCCCAAAACCCTGTAGGATCATAGCGGCGGTTAAAGAGAACTGCGTAGTTCCCATAGCCATAATAACAAAAGCGACAATCAGCAACGGCATCGCCATTTTTAGTAAAATAAAAGGCCTCGCGTCGACGCGCGGAATCACTACCATTTGCACGAACAAGGACGCCGCCGCCGCTAGCATCATACTCAAGCCGACGACCTGGGCGGTTTCCGAGCCAGTGAGACTTAGAATATCTTGAAATCTAAATGCAATAGTTTGCTGTACGATCGCAAAACCCATGAACATAAATATTCCCACTATTACAAACGGAAAGATTCTTGGATCGGTATACTTTAGCCGTGCAGGTTTAACTTTCACCTTCGGCACTGCTATCTTCGGTAGTGTGTAAATCGCGACACACGCAGAGCCAAATGTCAGTAGTACCGAAAAATACAAAGGTGTTAACAGCGTTATCGTCGCCAACATACCGCCGACCGCTGGACCTAGCATCGCCCCTATATTGGTAGCTGCTCCCAGAGCACCTATACCTTTGGTGCGATTGGCAACGTCGGTGATGTCTGCCATAAAAGCGTTAGAAGCAGGCATAACTGCTGCCATTACGGTCGCATTTGAAACCCGCGCAATAGTTAAAGCGATAAAGGCCGCAAAAGGGGCCAACAAACCTATAAGCGCGGCTTGAAAGACACCGGCAAAAAAAGCCGTTCCAATAGAATACCCAAAAAGGCCAATCAAAATGACCTTGCGCCGACCCCACACATCACTTTTCCGACCCCACATTGGACTGGCCAAAAATACCGTTAGCGAAGAGGCCGATATAATGGCGCCTATCTGCATTTCTACAAGTCCAATTTCTCGTCCGAGCGGCGCGAGTATTGCAAACAACACAGTTTGAGCAAAACCAACAGCAACAACGGATGCTAAGAGAGTCCGTTTGGCGAGCGTGATTTTTGGATCAACTGATTCGAAATTACTCATATGCCCCCATTGGGTGAACGTTTGGTTAAAGCGGAAATGGCCCGCAGCTTCTGGCAGATATTAATCAAAAGAAATATGTACAAAAAACGCCCTACTTATAAAAAAGTTGTCGCTCGACAGTCATTACGACAGATCAACTGGAGTACAAACGGCAGCTTCACTATGACAGCGCATTGTTGAGAGATAGAGAACGACAATTCAGCGGGATTGTAGTGGCGACTAGTTTAAGAATTATCTTGGGTAAACTCGTCGAGTACCTGCACCCTTTGCTGTAGACGCAGTCCGAACCCAGTATCTAGATGCGCTAAGCTGAAGATAACTTTACTATCTAACAGGTACGCTTATAAACGGATTCCAATAATACCACGCTCAACGGATTTGTACCCAATGCTAAGCAAATTAATTATTGCCTGACTCAGCTCATCGATTCGCAAGCCAACAATTCACCGCGGCTTTTTCAACTGTGCGCAGAAAAAAATGAAATATAGTACACAGGGAACGTGTCGTTTTTTCGCTCTACTCGATAGAATTTCGCGTCTGAAATTGATGGAAGCGCGACGATAAAAAATCATTCGACACGACTAGGATGTACATACGCATTGACAGTGAATTATGGTGAAAGTTAAATTTTGTCTTTCTTGTACTTGCACTTTTGCATTTAAGAAGCGACACGTAGATTCATTCAATTATCAGTATCAAAAAATAGTCAAATTGCCTAGTATAGCCCACTCTCGTAACCTTTTATCTTCCTATCGACGACCTCCAAATTCGTGGTTATTTGTTGTAGCTTCTCGCTGACACTGATTCGATGGCTTTTCAGTAAGCTCAATCTATCTGCCCGGGTTTCTTCACCAGAGTTATAGAGAGTCAAGTAGCGTTTTATGTCCTTGATCGGCATTCCGGTGCTACGCAGAGCATTGATAAACTTCACACCTTTAACATGATTAAGACTATAGGATCGTCTACCGCTCTGGTCACGCGGAACATTTTGAATTAATAATTCACGCTCATAGTAGCGCAACGTGTGCGCCGTCAGACCTGTTTCATCGACCATTTGAGATATATTGTAGCTGCCCATGGGTTTTTCCTCTTGACTTAGAGTGCACTCTAACAAATACAATGCATACTTCCTAGTAGCCTGTGAGAGAAATATGACTGAATCAACATTCGGATATAGAACAACCGCCATGGAAGCCGTGGCTGAAATCGACTTATCCAACATGAATGCCATAGTCACCGGCGGCTATTCCGGGATTGGTTTGGAAACAACGAGAGCATTGGCGTCGGCCGGAGCGCATGTGACCATCGCTTGCCGTGACCTCGATCGCGCAATTGAGACCGCGTCCGAACTCAACAAATCACTAGGAGAGAAAAGAGTAAATGCCGCTCAATTGGATCTAGGATCCCTTTCCAGCGTAAAACATTTCGCAAATACTTACTTGGCTACAGGGCAAGCCTTACACATTCTCATTAACAATGCGGCCGTCATGGCTTGTCCGTCTGACAAAACGGTCGATGGGTTCGAGTTACAATTTGGCACAAATCATCTCGGCCATTTTTCCCTTACCACTCACCTGCTCCCGGCATTGGAACAAGCGGGCCATTCGCGAGTCGTTTGCCTTAGCTCGACTGGTCACTTCCTGAGTCCTGTGGTCTTTGATGATATCGAATTCAAGGATAGAGACTACGAGCCATGGTCGTCTTACGGTCAATCAAAAACAGCCTGTGCTCTAATGGCTGTAGGCATACAGGACCGCTATCATGCGAAAGGTATCGAGGCCTTTTCTGTTCACCCCGGTGGCATAATGACCACACTGCAACGGCATATGAGCAAAGAAGATATTAGTTCCCGAGGCTGGGTAGATGAAGAAGGAAATGTAAACGAGAGATTCAAAACTGTAGAGCAAGGAGCATCTACCTCCGTATGGGCGGCTACCGCGCCAAGCTTAGTGGGCCGTGGTGGGCACTACTTGGAAGATTGTCAGGAAGCCACTGTGCATGATCAGTTACCGAAATCTCGTACAGGTGTCATGCAGTATGCTGTGGATAAAGAAAGTGCTGATAAGTTATGGGAGCTCAGCCTTAAAATGATTAACGGCGCAGCGTAACACTCGACACTGTCAGCGCCGCGCTGTAGGATTTTTGGCGCTATCTCAGTCGTTGATCTTTGAAACTATCTCATAGGTGCTCCACTGTGAGATAGTTTCCTTCCTCATCGGTTCTGTCATAGAAGGAGGAATACTAAGAGCCCGTCTAACAAGATTCCGAAAATTGAATCGACACCGCTTTTTCACAGACAGCCTTTCTGTACAACACTGTTACCTATACCGATCGTACCAATCCAGCGTGTACGCAATCAATTTCTCGCTACCTTTAGTCTTATTTTATATCGAATCGCAATGTAGCCACGCCATAGATTCAATTTCCCTCAATGAGTACTTCAATCGCAACGTGGCGATTAAACCCGCCAAAAATAACTCCCTCATAAATCAAACCGTTTGTAAACAAGAAGTGTACAGCCGCAAACTGCACTCGCTTCCCGCGATGGACTCGTGCAGCGGGCCGGTATAAAGTTAGCTCAGGTCTGCAGAATATCGGCAAAGCACGTAC
>JBLHNZ010000387.1:0-3589 GCA_047623245.1 Oceanicoccus sp.
CCAGATTAAATACGTACAAAGTAAGGGCTACAAAAACGTGAAACTTGATGTCTCTAACAAAACAGCCAAAGATATACAGAACATCAACAGTTTTTGCAAAGAGCTCTATGAATATTCATTTGTTGCAAAACATTGTTATCAAAAAAAGGACCAGGTCATACGACTTACACTACAAACAGCACCGCGAATTCGAAGGTTTTTTGACGGTTTGTGGATGGAATGGTTTACTCTAATTAAGCTGCTGTACTTGTTTCAGGACACAAAAATAGCACCCGCGTGCACTCGCTCTTTAAGGGTATCATTCAAGGGCGGTAAATCTAATGAGCTGGATATATTTGTATTATCAAGCGCTGGCGTTCCAGTATGTATTGAATGCAAATCAGGTGAATTTCGTCACGATATTGAGAAATACTTGGACTTACGAAAACGTTTAGGAATTAGCAAACGTCAGTTTATCGTCTGTGTTTTTGGTTTGAGCAATGAGCAGGCTGCTGGCATGACCAGTATGTATGACCTAACTTTTGCGAATCAATCTTCAGTAGTTGATTGTGTTGCAGATGCACTCAGGGAGCCATAATAAAATCAAAAGGCTTTAACTCCTTAAGTCTCCTTAAGCCTCCTTAAATCTTAGTGACGAGAAATCAGCGCTATTAACCACCTAGAAAGTATCTTATGGCTCAAGTGCATGATTAAATACCCGCAAGATGAGCTTAAACAAAAAACAGATTTTATCTAGTTCCAAAACAGGTGCTAAATTCGGTACTAATAAGAAGCAGAAGAAGCAATCTCCCTTGCCTATGCGCCATGGGGTGTCGG
Source organism: Oceanicoccus sp. (assembly GCA_047623245.1). Classification (GTDB taxonomy): domain Bacteria; phylum Pseudomonadota; class Gammaproteobacteria; order Pseudomonadales; family Dasaniaceae; genus Oceanicoccus. The sequence goes on from JBLHNZ010000387.1 coordinate 817, forward strand.
CTAGTCGTGTGTGGTTGCCCAAAGTGGGGGACTGTAAAAATGGCTCTGAAAAGTATGCAGATTGGGAGACGATTCTTGATTTTTTATTGGACCGTTTTCCGTTCATCTCAGACGATATTTTTAAGCAACGAATGAGTCGCGGACAAGTTGTCAGCCAAACGGGCGAGGCAATTAGCCCAGTTACCCCGTATCAAGCAGAAATCCACGTGTTCTATTATCGCGAGATACCTTATGAGCCGAAAATTCCTTTTCGCGAAACAATATTGTTTAAAGACGACCACATTATTGTGGTGGACAAACCGCATTTTATTCCGGTTACACCCACTGGGCGATTCGTTCGTGAATGCTTATTGTCGCGGTTAAAGCACCATTATCAAAATGAAGATATCAGCCCTATTCATCGCTTAGACCGTGAGACTGCAGGTGTAATTCTCTACAGCTGCAATGTTAAGGCCAGAGGCGCCTATCAGTCCCTGTTTGAAAAGCGTTTAGTTAAGAAAACTTACGAAGCAATTGCGCCGATTGTTGAGCGGAACTTCCCCTACACGCGCCGCAGTCACATTATGTCTAGCGGCAACCCTTTTTTCATTATGCGTGAAGAAAAGGACGCGCAGGTAAATGCCGAAACGAGGATGAATATTATCGAGACTAAGGGTAACTTAGCTCGCTATGAGCTTGAACCTGTGACTGGGCGACAGCATCAACTACGCGTGCATATGATGTCGATTGGTTGTCCTATCATAAACGACTCTTTTTATCCTAAGCTGTTGCCGAATAAGGGCGAAGATTATTCTAATCCATTACAATTATTGGCGAAATCGATTCAATTCATTGACCCTTTTACAGCAGAACAACGGATTTTTAAAAGTGAGCGGCTCTTGCATGGGATGTCTAGCCATTAGTCGCGGGCTCTAAAATTAGTTTGTCTCTCACGCTCGTTTGCATGGCCGTTTTATGCAATTTTTTCGCTTCGCTTAATATTGTGGAGGCATCCAAACATGTCCAAGCTATGTAGGCCTGGGGCGCTTGATGCTTTATACATATTCGACACTCAGATTATGTAAAACTACCTTATCCATTTTCTGAGGAATCGTTTATGTCAGGTCGCCACGTACTATTAATACTAACTTGCATAGCGCTAAGCGCTTGTGCTTCTAAATTTCCGAGTCCTGAGTGGGCGGTGCATTCTGAAAGCTCGCCCAATGGCGTTGAAATTTTCACCAATACATTTAACACACACGGCGGTGAATCTCTTGATCAACTCAATGATGTGAATGTTTCGATTACGGGTAAGTGGAAAAAGCTCATTCGCAAGATTCAGCCCTTAGTCACTGACTTTAACTATCGAGTAGATTCACAAGAGCGGCTACTTCCGCAAGCCAGAATTTATGCAGCGCTGTATCGTGGGCCTGGCGGCACAAAGAAAGTCATTCGAACCCCAGACAGCATAGACGTTTATTACAACGACCTACAATCTACACAGCCTGATGTGATGAGCTCAACTGCTTTAACTGCCGACTCATTTCACTTATTTCTATTAGGCTCACTGGCGCTTGAACCTTGGCGAAACCAGTTTACGCGGTTGACCGATGAAACCGAGAATGACACGCGATATTATCGAATCCACGTGTATCGCACGCCGGGGTTTGGCTTTTCAACCAGCGACGAAGTAGTACTGTGGATCAACCAACAGACAAACCGCACCTATAAAGTACAAATAACCCTAGAGGGTCACAGCACCACCAAAGGTGCGCATGTAGAAGTTGCATATTTAGACTATGAACAACGCGGCGCTTATCTATTTCCAAGCAAGTTCATCGAAAAAGTAAACGCGCCTGTTGCGTTAAATGCACATGCCTGGACGCTAACGGGTTTAGATATAAATCGTGATTTACGGCTCAGCGACTTAACCGGCAAAGGCTATTCAAAACAGGCGTCCGTGCCCGCAAAAGAGATGTTAACTGAGTAATCAAAGGAGTTTAACTAAAGGGGTCGACTTGGACTCAAGAGTCAAGAGCAACACGGCTAGTTAAGTCGCTCGGCAAGTCTTTTCTCTGTCAGTTATTGCAGTGTTCGGAACCCATTTTGTTTTCCTGGTCGGGTATTAAGCATCCAGACCACTTGGTTTAAGCTGTCCTGACTATGAACGGAAAGATCTTGTCCTATCGGAAAGTACTTACGTAGTAAACCATTGATATTTTACTTTGAGCCACTCTGCCAGGGTACATGCGGGTCGGCAAAGTATATCTTCATATTCAGCGTCTGTGACATGATGGGACGTTGTGCCATTTCCGATCCTCGATCATACGTCATCGATAAGCGCAAGATGTCAGGCAGGTCCTTCATTTGAGTTTCAAAACCAGTCCGCACCTCAAAGGCAGGTTTTTTTATTTTGCTGAGCAACACGTACCCTATTTTGCGATCAACCAATGTTCCGATACAAGATTGGTTCTTCGGACCAGCGATTAAGTCTCCTTCCCATTGCCCAGGTAGTAAGCGTTCATTGATTTCTTCCGGACGGTTGCCAATTAACTGATATTCCTCGACTTTTACACTATTGTAGTTACTGGTTGGATTACCTCTGGGGCCCCGCTTATTTTTCCCGCTCCGTAAGCCTTGAATCATCAACTTCTTCAGATGTGAGTAAATACTCGCGTAAATAGTTTCGGGGCTTACCTCCATGTCGGGTTGATGACTATAAAGATGTTTTAGTCGGCCGGATATTTGTGTGCGCGACCATTGCTGATTGATCAACCACGATTGTACCTTCCCA
>JBLHNZ010000388.1:0-3575 GCA_047623245.1 Oceanicoccus sp.
CGCGACAAATAATCAATGGCTTCACATCTTGACAACAGAATTTTCGAACCCATTCAGAGCCGGACGTCTTTAATTTTCGATCTCTGTGAATTAGAGGGTTATTCAAGTAATAATTGTTCGGAGCCTGCGACACAAATAAATCTCCCAGATTTATAAAATTTAACGGTAGTTTGCGAAAATCTGTCGACCTAAAAGAACTCGCGCTGAATAGCATTCAGAGGAGTCGGTGTATAGTGCTCAAGGTGGAACGCCATATTTTCGGCTAACACCTTTCGCAAATCGCTCGGCATGACTATTTGAGAAATCGAACCCAAACTCAACGCCTCATTAGGATTCATCAGTTCTTTTTCGTAACGTTTAATAAGAAGTCCTTCTTGTTCCTTTACCCAGTTTCCGACCGACGTCTCTGCCGTCGCTTTTGCTTCGTCTGGATTCATGCCGTTACTTCGATTTTCTTCGGACGATGCCTCCACACGTTTAAGTACCGAACCTCGAATAGCCCTAAGTTCGTTTTTGTACACAAATTCGACACCTGCGGACGGGCCCATAACGGCTAAGCGAGTTGTCGGCAACGCAATGACAAGATCGGCACCTGTAGCGTAATTGTTATAAGACGCATACGCTCCGCCGAACGCATTTCTTACCAATAGTAAAAATCGTGGAGTGCGTAAATCGACAATTGAGTCCAGCATTGCACGGCCGGCTTGTACGATACCATTGCTTTCCTGGTCGCGACCCGGCAAAAAGCCCGTCGTGTCCTCCATAAAGATCATCGGTATGTTGTATAGGTTACAAAAACGAATAAAGCGGGCATTCTTATAGGCCGCATCGATATCAATTTGACCAGACCCAACAGCGGAATTATTCGCGACAAAACCGATGACATTGCCACCCATACGGCCCAAAGCACAGATGGTATTTCTTGCGCGCTCTGGTTGTATTTCAAAGTAATCACCGTGGTCGCACAGCTGCTGAATCAATATGCAGATATCCAGAGGCGTATTAAATCCGGTCGGGGAGTTAAACGCCTTTTTTAGCAGAATATCGATATCCCAGGTTTTTCGCTCAATGGGGTCAGAGGTGTTACGAAAAGGTGCTAGTTCGCTATTGTTTGCAGGAAGATAATCTAATAGCTCTTTTACTTTTTGCAGCGCAGAAACTTCATCGGGAACAACAAAATCAGTAACCCCTGTTTGACTATGAACATTGGGCCCACCTAGCTCGTCCGGGGTCACATCTTCTCCCAAGACAGATTTGACAACGCCGGGACCGGTTAATCCAAAAAAGGTGTCGTTGGGCTGAATTACAAAGCTGCCCTGTCTGGGTAGATACGAACCTCCACCGGCATTGAACCCAAACATACACATGATAGAGGGAACGACGCCACTGATTCGACGTAAACCGGTAAATGCCTCAGCATACCCGTCCAAACCGCCCACTCCGGCGGGCACAAAGGCGCCTGCGCTATCGTTCATCCCAACCAGCGGAATTTTAAGTTTACCTGCCATTTCAAACAATCGAGCTAACTTTTTGCCGTTGGTCGCATCCATTGAACCAGCTCTAACTGTAAAGTCGTGTCCGTAAACAGCCACATCTCGACCGTTGATTTTAACAATGGCAGTGACCAGTGAAGCGCCATCTAAATTCGGCCCCCAATTTTGGAAAAGAACGGTAGGCTCAGTCCCCGCATCAGCTAAAACCTCCAAACGCTCCCATACGGTCATTCGATTCTTTTGATGTTGTTTTTCAATACTGACCACGCCGGCTGCCATTTGCGGGCGATCGATAAGAGCCTGACCTGCATGCAGAGACTCTTCATATAAACCAGGGTCGTAGTTAATTTGTCCGGGAACAACAAACTCAACGTTAACAGTCTCCTCAAAAGGATTATTAAGAGTGGGTTCTACGGATAAATTGTTAGTCATCTTTTCAATCTCAACATTGATAAGAGCAAAAACTAGTATTTTCACTCAACAGTTTAAAAAAGTAACAGAATTCCCAAAGGCAGAATGCAACTGAAAAAACCTAGAAAATCGCGATAAGTAATAGGTAAACCATCGCCATTTTCGCCATGATCAGTACGAAAAACCCAGCAAGAATAAATGCGGAAGTTTGCCTCCTAATTATTATTTACTCAATATCCAATTTTTTGGTCTATGTTATTAGGTCTACCGAGTATATGTCGACCACTATTAAATCCAATAACTTTTGGTCACCATAATTGTAGAGTAATCTCGTGTCAATGACACAAACAGTCAATGAAATTAGTCAATTGGGCTACCAAGTTTGGATTCAACCAAGATATAATCAGTCCAATTAACACCAGCACCGTGAAATATTCTTGGCTTTCCCTCGACATTCATACAATCGCACCATAAGACTTCTCCTACTACAACAAAGTACTCACGGAATCACAAAGCAATGAGTTCATTGGTCATCGAAGAACTGCCATATTTAATCGACAGCAGCTGTCTTTTCTCGCGATTTTTAGACTGGAACCATCCCGTTTTTCTCGACAGCGCTGCCGCTTTTTCGACGCGCGGCCGATACGACATATTCAGTGCCCAGCCTGAACACACACTCGAAAATCGACCCACAATACCATTTAATTCAAATAGTTACATTAACAACATGAATTTTTTCGAAGAAGTCAGGGACGCCATTGAACATTTCACACCTACTATCAGTAACGATTTCCATCTTCCTTTTACGGGAGGGGCAATCGGGTACTTTGGTTACGATCTTGGCCATCAACTCGAAGAAATAGACATTAGATCCCTTCCCGATACCAACATTCCCATAGCGCTTGTTGGAATATATAGCTGGGCAGTGATAGTCGATCATCGCCAGAAGAGAAGCTTACTCGTACACCACCCCTTGGCGAGCCGCCACTTGATGAAGGATGTGCGAACCAAGCTTGCCGAAAAGGCGCGCGTTAAGGAACCAGCTCAGAGCTTCACACTGAGCTCACCCTTTCGATCCAACCTCAGTTACGCACAATATTCGATGGCTTTTACAAAAATACAAAACTATATTCAATCAGGAGACTGTTATCAGGTAAATTTATCTCAACGCTTTAGCACCGAGTTTGAAGGCAACACATGGCATGCTTATCAAGCGTTACGGAAGATTGCAGCTGCTCCGTTCTCTGCCTATTTAGGTAACGGAAAAAGTGCGATTCTAAGCCTGTCTCCAGAGCGCTTTATCCAGTCGAAATATCAGCGGGTATCTACCGCACCAATAAAAGGCACGATAGGGAGAAGCGACAATCGCGAGGAAGACCAAAAGCTCGCAAAAACATTGCTAAATAGCACTAAAGATCGCGCAGAAAATCTAATGATCGTTGACTTACTAAGAAACGATTTGGGTAAAAACTGTATTCCTGGAACTATACAAGTCGATGATCTTTTTGAACTGCAGTCCTTTGAAACGGTGCATCACTTGGTAAGTACAATAAGCGGGCAACTTAAACCAGACATTCATTCGCTCAACTTACTTGCCAGCTGTTTCCCAGGAGGCTCAATAACCGGCGCACCCAAAATAAGGGCAATGGAAATAATAGAAGAACTTGAGTC
>JBLHNZ010000389.1:0-3533 GCA_047623245.1 Oceanicoccus sp.
TGCGAGTCATGTGTTGGGGCATTGGGGCACCGACCTCGTTATTGCCGGTGCGCTACTTGCTACCAGTAGCGCAATCAGCGGCACTCTATTCGGTGCATCTAGACAAATGGCGGCTATCGCTAAAGACGGCTTTTTCCCTAAAATTCTAGCGAAGCGGATCAACCAGATTCCCGTGTATGCAATTATCTGTATGTCGTTACTTGCTTTTCTTTTGGTGCTCGTTGGAAACCTTCAGCTTATTCTGGAGTTCGGTAGCGTTACTTTCCTGCTTGTATCACTGCTCATGGCATGCGCCAATTTCACGATTCGCGATCTTACTAGCTCATCAACTCTATTGACTGTCTTGGCTATTGTTGGCTTATTGTCGGGTACGCTGCTAATTCTGTATTATGAATACAGTTACCAAATTCAACAACTGTACTTTATTGGCGGGATATATATCTTATTGACCGCAGGTTCCTGGCTTTATTCAAACGGTACCTTTTTTAAGGGATCGAAGCTAGCCGCCGATCGTAAGTAGTATTACTTTCCCGAAAGAAGATGAGGGTAGATCGAAATGAAACCACGTTTTTGTAGATTATATTCGAACGGGTCCATTCCTATTTCGGTTCAACCTCTCTCCTAAGCTTTTCAAAGTGGTTAGATTCATTATAATCATTGGGTCAGAGCCGTTTCTACTCTGTGGGCTATTGTTCGTATCAGCCGTTAATCGAGGTTATTAGTGATGAAAGAAGCAATCAACATTGGCCAGAAATTTATGAAATTTGGTGATCAATGGTCTCCAAAGGTCGTCGCTGAAATGAATGATTACCAATTCAAACTCGTGAAAGTAGAGGGCGAATTTGTATGGCACGATCATCCAGATACTGACGAAGTCTTCATCGTTATTGAGGGCACCTTAGTCATCGAATTTCGAGATGGCGCGGTTGTGCTAGAGTCCGGAGAAATGTTTGTAGTTCCAAAAGGTGTTGAACACAAACCTTCCGCAACGCACGAATGCAATATAATGATAATCGAACCAAAGGGTGTCGTAAATACCGGAGATACCAGGAGCGAACAAACAGCGGTAAACGATGTATGGATATGAGACGGCAGGAAAAAATGACTTATCCTAGCAGTCAATCTAATAATCAGCATTGACGTTTTAGTTCAAAAGCATAAGTCTATTCGAGTCGAAATGAATGGGCGTATTTAAGCCTCATCCCCGATGTCTATCAGACGAAAGCGCCTGAAAATTCAGTTTTTTCTACTATTTGTGCTCGTGATTTTGCATGTCTCATAAGGGCTGCTATTGCTTGTGGGTATCTGTTCGAGTATCCATAATCTCTTTATGTCTACATTCAAAGAAGGGAAAAGGCAGGTCGAAGTTTTTTTGACGTGTTAAGTTCAGACGGAGGTGTAGCTGGTATGATGGGCCTTGGATGTGAGTTAAACCTTTTTATTCGTTACGTACTTATGCCATGGAAAAAGGATGTCCTATAAAGCGCATTTTTAGCAAGTGGGTCGTATCGGTTGTAGTCGATGTGGCTTGTGAAAATATTAGATCCAAAATCTGAACCGTTGTTTATACAAAAAGAGTGAAGTTCATGATGAGTACTATCGAATCATTTTTGAAAAGAGAGTCGTCGGCAGGTATCTTGTTGATTTTTGTTACGATTATTGCGTTGATATTGCAAAATAGCGGTTTGTCACAAATTTACAATGACTTCTTACATACACATGTTGAAATTCGATTTGGGGATTTGCAAATCGCCAAACCACTATTGTTATGGGTGAACGATGGCCTTATGGCTGTATTTTTCTTTCTGATAGGGCTCGAAGTAAAAAGAGAGTTCATTGAGGGCCACTTATCGACTTTAAGTCAGCTCGCTCTACCCGGGGTAGCGGCGGTTGGGGGAATGGTGGTTCCAGCCCTCTGTTACGTCGCATTTAACCTAGGCGATGAATTCGCAATGAAAGGTTGGGCTATACCAACAGCGACCGATATTGCCTTTGCATTGGGCGTTTTATCGCTACTAGGCAATCGGATACCCATCTCTTTAAAAGTGTTTTTGTTAGCGTTGGCGATTATCGACGATCTAGGCGCTATTGTGATTATTGCCCTGTTTTACACAGTCGATTTATCAACGGCGTCGATTATTGTTGCTTCACTGGCACTTCTACTGCTGTTTGTCATGAACAAAATGAAGGTTGCGAGTCAGGCTGCTTATATTTTGGTGGGCATAATTTTGTGGACTAGTGTGCTCAAATCAGGCGTTCATGCAACGCTGGCGGGAGTTGCGTTGGCCTTTCTGATCCCTTTTAACAGTAAGAGAGCTGATGGAACCCCATTTTCGATGAGTAAAGAAATGGAGTACGGATTACATTACTGGGTAGCCTTCCTGATATTGCCTTTGTTTGCGTTTGCTAACGCCGGTGTTGACTTAAGAGGGATTTCTATTGAAGAAATGTTAAGTCCAGTCCCTGTGGGCATCATGTTGGGCTTAATTGTGGGTAAGCAAGTGGGCGTGTTTGGCTTTAGTTGGATTGCCATTAAATCGGGAATTGCGACGTTGCCGGAGAATAGTAGTTGGATGCAACTCTACGGTTTATCGATTCTTACTGGTATCGGCTTTACGATGAGCCTTTTCGTCGACTCCTTGGCTTTTAACGATACCCAAATTTATCACTATGCCGACAAACTTGCGATTCTAATTGCGTCTTTTCTATCGGGAATATTGGGTTTTATTGTTCTTAGGTTCGCGAAGAGAGGTGCTGAAAAATGAAGCGTTTTTACGCTATATGATTATTGAAATACCAATGAAGCAAATTATAATCGTAAATGATTCGTTAGCGCTTCTACGAGGCAAGTTAGCAGCGCAAGTTGCGCATGCATCGCTGGCAAGTTTTCTTTCAGAAAATTCACTGCAGCAAAAAGATTGGCTCGAATCTGGTATGCCAAAAATTGCGCTGTCCACAGAAAGTAAGCAGTAAATAATGGAATACTATCGGCAGGCGAAAGACCATGGTCTACCTGCTGAGCTGGTAAAAGACGCAGGAAAAACAGTCGTCCAGGCTGGGACAATTACATGCCTCGGTATCGGTCGATCAAAGAGAAACGATGTTAATAGAATTACAGGGCATTTGAAGCTTGTTAAATAGTGTTGTAAACGGTGTGTACTATTGAGGTAGCACTGAACAGCTGACGAAGCACATGGTTGTCAGAGCGACAACAAGTGGAGTTCCATAGGCTAAGGAAGTTAAGATCGATGATTGATTTGGCTTCCCTGCCGATATTTGCCCGATCGTACTTGGTGATACGATAGTCTAAGTAATACCAAACTCAAGTGAACTGGATACGAAGACTGTCGTTTAACTTCAACTCAGCTGCGCCTAGTGGCACTAAGACAGCGCGAGTAGTAGCTTTGAAATTTTGTATACGAATTTTGTGTTGGTATGAAACTCATATTTTCGCATTAGTTTGTGTAGTTAGTACCTATCCAGAAATAGGTATTTTTCAATGATGTCATTGCGAGCGGTAGCGCGGCAATCTC
>JBLHNZ010000390.1:0-3472 GCA_047623245.1 Oceanicoccus sp.
TTGTTTTTAATTGTAAGTCGAGGTACTCGTGATTTAGCTATAAAGATGTTTCGATAACAAATCTACCACATTCTCAACGGCTATTACTTCTTGTTCTCTTTCTTCCCGTAGCCATTTTATATTAAGTTGGCCGTTCTGGGCTTCATCATCACCCAATATCAAAGCTATTTTTGCACCGCTTTCGTGTGCTTTCTTCAGTTGTTTTTTAAACTTTCCCCCTCCGCAGTGTTTCATAATGCGTAATTCAGGAAATTCGTTACGAAGAGTTTCGCCAATGGCAATCGACGACAATTGTGCCAGCTCACCGGCGACCGCGAAGAATATATCAGGTTCGTCGTTCAAAGAAGCAGGAATAGCCCCAGTTTCTTGTAACAACAGACACAGTCTTTCGATCCCCATAGCAAAACCGACCGCAGGGACCGGTTTGCCGCCAAGTTGCTCGACAAGGCCGTCATAGCGCCCGCCCGCACAAACTGTACCTTGCGCTCCTAAGTGCTCAGTAACCCATTCGAAAACCGTCTTATTGTAATAGTCTAATCCACGAACCAATTTGGGGTTAACCGTGTACTTTATCCCAGCCGAATCTAACATTTTACACAACTGTGAAAACTCTTGCTTTGACTCTTCATCGAGAAAATCAGCTAAACTTGGCGCCTTTTCTAATATCTTCTGTGTTTCAGAATTTTTACTATCTAGAATACGCAGTGGATTCGTCTCCAACCTTCGCCGACTATCTTCGTCTAGTTGATCGACATAGCCACTCAAATATGAAACTAGCGCGCTTCGATAATTAGTTCGTGACGAAAAACTACCAATGCTATTTAACTCGAGAGAAACAAATTGGCTGAGACCAAGTTGTTCCCACAAACGCGACGTTATCACTATTAGCTCGGCATCGGCATCTACTGATGCGACACCGAAGTTTTCTACCCCAATTTGGTGAAATTGTCGAAGACGTCCTTTTTGAGGGCGCTCATATCGGAACATCGGGCCGGAATACCAAAGCCGTTGTACTTGTTGATTATCGAGCAACCCATTTTCTAAGGCAGCGCGGACACAACTAGCGGTCCCCTCTGGACGTAGAGTAATACTTTCGCCGTTTCGGTCATCAAATGTGTACATTTCTTTTTCGACAATATCAGTGACTTCACCGATTGATCGTTTAAATAATTCAGTGTGCTCCAATATGGGAAATCTAATTTCCTTATAGCTATACTGGCCGAGAACACGATGAACGGTACTTTCCAAATGCTTCCACACGAGAGAGTCGTTCGGAAGCAAATCGTTCATGCCGCGTATTGATTGAATTTTAGCCAAAGTTTTATCCGTTCTATTGCATGTAATAAATAACGTTTTGAGTGTTCTGCATACCCATATTCAGGCAATGCGTCCCACCGGCCGAGCTCGCAAATAATACTAATCGTTCTTCAATTCTAGGGTCTCGTTTTACTGTTTTGCAATTATTTGAGATTCCGCTAATTCTTTCGCAGCGACTTTTTCTCGAATCATTTTTTCCAAATGGTCAACAAGACCATCTTTAGCTATTTTATGATCTTTTTTACCGTCTACGTAGACTAGGTGTTGAGGTGTTCCGCCGGTCAAACCAATATCGGCTTCTTTTGCTTCTCCCGGGCCATTCACAATGCAACCGATAACCGCCACATCTAAAGGCGTGGTTATGTCTTCCACGCGGCTCTCTAGTTCGTTCATCGTTTTCACAACATCAAAATTCTGCCGCGAACAACTCGGACAAGCGATAAAATTGATTCCTTTACTGCGCAAATTGAGGCTTTTTAAAATTTCATAGCCCACTTTGACTTCTTCCACAGGGTCGGCTGCTAAGGAAATACGAATTGTATCACCAATCCCATCCATCAATAACATACCCAATCCGACAGCCGACTTGACAGTTCCGCCACGAAGCCCGCCCGCTTCCGTAATCCCAAGATGCAGAGGTTGTTCGATTTGCGCTGATATCAACCGGTAGGCCGCAACAGCCATGAAGACGTTAGACGCTTTTACACTTAGCTTAAAGTTTTCAAAATTCAGTTTTTCAAGAATATCTATATGACGCATTGCAGATTCGACAAGAGCTTCAGGTGTTGGTTCACCGTATTTGCGTTGTAAATCTTTTTCCAGAGATCCCGCGTTGACACCAATGCGGATAGGAATATTTTTGTCTTTCGCAGCGTCAACCACTGCGCGTATTTTTTTGTTATTTCCAATGTTGCCAGGATTAATTCGAAGACAGTCGACACCAAACTCCGCAACCTTCAATGCTATTTTATAGTCGAAATGAATATCGGCAACCAAGGGTACATTCACGCGCGCTCGAATCGCCTTGAAAGCGTCTGCTGCCTCCATTGAAGGAACAGAAACTCGTACAATGTCGGCACAAGCCGCTTCGAGATCTTGTATCTGAGAAACTGTGGCTTCGACATCACACGTATCCGTATTAGTCATGCTCTGAACGGATATTGGGGCGTCGCCTCCAACGGCCACATCGCCAATGTATATTTTTTTTGTGAGCTTGCGTACGATAGGTGATTCTGCTTGCATGGTTTATGACCTACCCACAGTGAGTCTTGCCGAGTTATTAGACTTGTCGATTAAAATATTTATAGGCTTTCCGTTGTAAGCAAGGCTAACGCCTGGAGCAAATCCCAAAAGTATACTGAACGGCGCACGCCCCAAAAGATTTAGGGTTTCTTCGGCACGCTTCAAATCGGAAAATATTATCTTATTATCGCGATCCCTGACTTCAACCCAGCAGTCGTTAATGAAATTAAAATCCAGGGAGTTTTGCGCTAATTCACTATCAAATAATCCGCCTTCTCCTTTAATGTCAGACGCAGCCAAGCCGGATGTTCGTCCAGGAGCCGATTCAGTCATGCCTTTTTCTATGAGCGTTACGACAGCCGCTTCGGTAATTTTATCGGTACTAACAAACGAAACAATGGCATTCTGTTCTCTAATGGGGCCATCTTCTCGCAATATTTCACGGTCACCCGCAACTAGAAAGCCTTGGTCATTAGTAGAGCCTATTGCCAGTTTTTGTACGCTGCTGCTTGCAGTTGCGCCGAGTTCATCAACGTGATTATTTCCATCACCAGCGGTCAAATGAGTTCCCGTCAATTCTTGAACTTCTTCCTCTGTGCTCTCCCACCAAAGAAAATAGCCAACCAAAACGACAATGGCCAAAAACCAATACTTTATACTTCGACCTTTTCTGGGACTTTGGATATGTTGATGATCCATTTTTGCCCGTACGGTTTCAGTATTTACAGAATTTTCACGATCGCAACCATCAATAATGACCTGAGGGTCTAATTTCATTAACTTAGCGTAAGACCGAAGATAGCCTCTGTAAAAAAAATCGCCACGAAACCTACCCTTATCTCCCGCCTCTAATGCTTCGACCTGACCGGGCAGTAAAAACATTTTATCAGCGACTTGTCTTAGACTGAGATTG
>JBLHNZ010000391.1:0-3456 GCA_047623245.1 Oceanicoccus sp.
GTACGAGCACGCTCCATGTATTTTAGGTAATTGACGTAATAAACAATACCTCCTGCATCCGTATCCTCAATATATACCCGGATAGGCCAGTTAAACTCACGCATCCGACTCAGGCATCTCTGCGGACCGTCTGTTATAAGCGTTATCGGTTTCGGGCACCTTCATCCCAAAATGTAGATACGCATTTTTCGTTGCCATTCGTCCACGAGGCGTACGCATAATGAAACCCTTCTGTATGAGAAAAGGCTCAATAACATCCTCAATGGTACCACGCTCTTCGCTTATAGCGGCTGCCAGGCTATCAACACCTACCGGCCCACCATCAAACATTTCAAGTAAAGCCAGCAACATACGTCGGTCCAAATGATCAAAACCATGACTGTCCACGCTCAACATATCCAGCGCTTTGTCAGCAATGTCGCGCGAAACTGTTCCGTCTCCCTTGACTTCAGAATAGTCGCGAACCCTTCTTAACAAACGGTTAGCGATACGTGGCGTTCCTCGCGACCTACGAGCAATTTCGAGAGCACCTGAGTTTTCTATTGATAACCCCAGAATACGAGCAGACCGACTGACAATTTGAGTTAAATCCTCAGTACTGTAAAATTCTAAACGCTGAACAATTCCAAATCGATCTCTCAATGGAGATGTCAACAACCCCGCACGCGTTGTCGCTCCGACTAAAGTAAATGGAGGTAATTCCAGTTTTATGGAACGCGCCGCCGGCCCTTCACCAATCATAATATCCAATTGATAATCTTCCATCGCAGGGTAGAGAACTTCTTCAACATTAGGACTCAAACGGTGAATCTCGTCAATAAACAAGACATCGCCGGGGTCAAGATTCGTCATCAACGCTGCCAAATCACCCGCTTTTTCCAAAACTGGCCCAGACGTCGTTTTTAACGACACGCCCATTTCGTGCGCGAGAATATAAGCTAACGTTGTTTTTCCTAAACCGGGAGGGCCAAATATGAGAGTATGATCTAAGGGTTCTTTACGTTGTTTTGCGGCACTAACGAATATATCCATTTGCTCGCGCACTACCGGCTGTCCAACATATTCAGCTAGTGTTTTAGGGCGTATTGCGCGATCGTGAGAGTCTTCGCGAGGCTCTGCGGTCGGAGCAATTAAGCGGTCGGTTTCAATCATAATTAAATAGCGCCGTTTCTGTTTTCAATGCGACGAAATAGAACCCTGTTTTATTAGTTAACCATATTTCTTAAGGCCAAACGAATTAGCTGCTCGCTACTGCTAACCTCTTCGGCACTAACAGCAGAAATGGCTTTGCTTGCCTCTAAAGGCTTATAACCCAGTGACACCAAAGCACTTTCAGCTTCGGCGATGAGAGAATTTTCCAAGGTTTTTATTGTCGAACCCAAGGAAGCTGAACCACCTTCAACATGCCAATCTTTTAAGCGGTCCTTCATTTCAACTAGTAAACGTTCCGCAGTCTTCTTCCCAACCCCAGGCAGTCGCACAAGGGTAGCTGTATCATTATCTCTAACACAGCGAACAAACTCATTACTTTCAATACTTGATAAAATCGTTAGTGCTAATTTTGGACCAACACCATTGACCTTAATTAAAGTGCGAAACAAAGTACGTTCCTGCAACTCAGCAAAGCCGTACAGAAGCTGTGCGTCTTCTCGAACAACAAAATGTGTGTGCAATGAAACCGTCTGACCAATATCTGGGAGCTGGTATACAGTAGTCATTGGGGCAAGTATTTCATAGGCTACGCCACCGACGTCAACCAGCAGCTCAGTCGCTTGTTTTTCCAATAATATACCTTTGATGCGACCAATCATTAGCTCAACCTTCCTTTTCTCACGCGGCTTACTCCTGCCAAACTAATTAAACTCGCTTGTGTATGAGCATGACAAATTGCCGCACCCAAAGCATCGGCGGCGTCTTCTTGCGGAATTGCAGGCAAATTTAATAGCATTTTTACCATGTGCTGGACCTGCTCTTTTTTTGCCGCCCCAGTTCCAACGACTGCTTGCTTTATTTGACGAGCAGAATATTCCGCGACTTCCAATCGTTGATTAACACAAGCAACTATGGCAGCTCCCCTCGCCTGCCCCAACTTTAACGCCGAGCCTGGATTTTTAGCCATAAAAACCTGCTCTATCGCCACTTGCTGTGGACAGTGCAACGTAATAATTTCGGTAAGACAATCAAAAATGACTTTCAAGCGCTCCGGCAGAGCTTCACTGGTGGGTAATCGGATAACACCACTCGTGACATAGCTGTGGGTATTCCCCGTCACGTTAATGATACCAAAACCGGTTTTTCGGGACCCCGGGTCAATTCCTAGGATTAGAGCCATAACACACTTTAATTACAATTTTTAGTAGGAGTATTCTGGCAGGAAGGGTGCCCGACCACAATAGCGAGCAGCAATTATCACTGTATTTTTATTCAGTAGTCTGGAGTTAGGTCCGTGCGATCAGAAATGTCGTGACATTAGATGAATCTACTCATTACATGGGATAAAGCCAGAACAACTAAAACGCTAAATTGTCTAAAATCTCGTCGGGAATATCAGCATTGGTGTATACATTTTGAATATCATCGAGATCTTCCAACATATCGACTAGTCCGATGACTTTTTCAGCACCATCCATATCCATTGTTACAGTAACGGAAGGTTGCATTGTGACTTCTGCATGATCGGGAGTTAGCCCTACAGCTATCAGCGCTTCTTTGACTGCCAAAAAGTCCTCAAATGCAGTTGACACTTCAATTGAACCGTCATCACTAGCAACAACATCTTGTGCACCAGCATCTAGCGCCGCTTCCATGATCTGCTCTTCATCACCTGATTCGTAACTGATCAGTCCAATGCGATTAAACAAATAGGCAACTGATCCGTCCGTACCCAAATTACCTCCGCGCTTGGTAAACGCGTGACGAACTTCTGCAACAGTACGGTTTCTATTATCGCTCAGACATTCAACTAAAACCGCAATTCCACCCACGCCATAACCTTCATAAGTGATGGCTTCATAGTTGTCCTCTTCATTGGTGCCAGCTCCCCGCGCCACGGCCTTGTCTACAGTGTCGCGTTTCATATTCGCGCCAAGAGCCTTATCAATTACAGCCCGCAATGTAGGATTATCTTCCGGGTTTGGTCCTCCAGATTTGGCGGCCACAACGATTTCTCGAATAATTTTAGTAAATACCTTTCCGCGCTTCGCGTCTTGAGACGCTTTTCGGTGCTTGATATTGGCCCATTTGCTATGACCCGCCATAGAATCTTCTCCACGTTTTCTACTTTTTTCTAGCCGATGCAATCCAAAAAACTCACCTTACATGTCTAATCTTTGCGGTGAACAGGCTTTTTCTACAACACTATATGTTTTGTTAGCCATGTGAGAAAAAGCCGTCGACCGAAAAACGCTATCAACTTCTATTATGTCGCTTTTTGTTTCTCTCTCAATCTAATACTTA
>JBLHNZ010000392.1:0-3430 GCA_047623245.1 Oceanicoccus sp.
TGCTCACACAGGGTTATTTTACCTGCGTAACAAACTCAATGTGGCCCAGTAACAGAGTGTTTTCTTTAGTCTGTTAGGTATTCTAAGCCCCTCGCTACTGCAGATGGATAATCTAATGGATTTTCCTTTAGCGATGAAGGCTTTTGGCGGAGAGGGCTTCTTGCCAATGTATACGTCGTTCTTTTAATCGTTTTCCCAATTCATAGCTCGATAGTTCAGGATCAAAGGTCTCCAAAATTTCAAACTCGAAGCCCTCTGGTCCATGAGCTTTGAGGGCAATTTGTAGTTCTTTGTTGAGCAGCAGGCCTGTTTTTAAGCTGAAATTAAGCCTGTTTTTGCTACCAGTGAGGTTAGTGGATGAATCGATCCAGCAATTTCCTGTATTAGTACAACGCGCGCTGTATATGCCTTTCGCTTGCGATTCTTCTTTGTATTGTCTTTTGATTTCAGTTTTTCTGTCTTTGTCCATTTTTCTTCTCGTGATTTCCAAGCGGTAATACAGCCCATTTGATTGGCCGCTAAGTCGGCTCTAATATTATTACCCATTATATATTCAATAATTTATTTTAGCCATGGTAATAATGAATTTGGTGGGCAGTTTACGTCACTAAGGATTAGCATCTGCGTATTTCTATTGTCCATCGAGTTTGCGCGACCAGTGCAGGTTCTTTGACGCGTGTTATGCCACAATACCTTCTGTGTTTCGTTCCTAATAGGCGCATAAGGAGATTTGGCATCTATTAAGCGGTGGGGTACGATATAGCGTGATTTTTTGATCTTTCAATTTGTCGAAATGCACTAGCAAGCGAGCACATAGGTTTCCGTAACCCGGAATTTATTCGTCTAACTGAACCGTCAGTAAAAAAGAAACAGTTTTAATCAATGAAAGGAAAACTTTAATGAGAAAAATAATATATGTGCTCGGATTAACCCTGCTAGCAAACGTTGCTGTCGCCGGCCCTGAAGAGGTCGAAGCCAAAATTAAGCTTGCGCTGGCAGCTGATATTAGAGGGAGCGAAGAAAAGAGCAGAGATAAAAATCGAAAGCCTTTGGAAACTTTGTCTTTTTTTGGGTTAGATGACGGGATGAATGTCTTGGAGATTTTGCCCGGTGGAGGTTGGTATACGAAAATTCTAGCACCTGTATTACATGATAAGGGAACATTGTATGAAGCCCTTGGCGTTAGTCGTGTAAAACAGCTTTCCGAATTACCCGGTTTCGGCAATATAGAAATTCTGGAGACCGGAGCGAAAATTGAGAAGCCTCCCGGAGAGCCACTCTACACAGTGTCAGATTTTGATTTAGGTATCGATAATCTCGATATGGTTTTCACGTTTAGAAATTATCATAATTTCAATGCTGAAGGCAGAAAAGCGATCAATGATGCCGTTTTTGAAGCGCTTAAGTCGGGAGGAGTTTATGCTGTTGTCGATCATACCCGTCGCCACATGCAAAATCTAAATATAGAAAATAACCGACGTGTTGACCCCGTTTTGGTTATCAAAGAGATTCAGGAATCAGGGTTTAAGTTTGATGATTATTCTACGATTCATTACCGACCTGATGATGAACTTCGTTTTGAAGTAGGACGAAAAACCGTGACTGGGAATACAGACCGATTTACTTTGAAATTCGTGAAACCATAATACTGTCATTTTTTGGAGTAGGGCAGGGGCTTGCCCAGTGCATGGGTAACTTCATGTCTTTTCAAATAACTGGATGCTCAGTTGTCGTTTAAAAGGTTTAGGCGACTTTTCTAGAAGCTGGCGCCAACGCTTAGCGATGGTGTTTAAATTGATGGAACAGCCCGCACTAATGTATAGTTTCACGCCCACGAAGAAGACTATTTCGAGGTTTAGTGAAAAGCTAGTAGATTTTTTTGGAAACGCTCGAGAAAATATCTGATTCATTTATGCAATATGTGTCTTTTTCTTTCGTTCCAACGAGATTCGATTCCTAGCAAAAAGTGTTTTATTAGTGTTAGTGGTTTTAGCATGTTGCTCAATACAGGTTGGTGAAACGTATCTATTTTCATTGCGAAGGCAGGCGGTTTACGGTGGCCATTTTTTGAGCACAGACTAGAGTTGTAGTTGTTGTTCCAATACTCCACGCAGCAGGTTTATGTCTAACGGTTTCATGATAGTTCCATTCATTCCGCAAGCTTTTGCCTTCCTAACGTGATCGGCGAGAACATTCGCAGACAACGCATATATAGCAGGTTTTTCTGATTCGCCCAATGCCTCTCGGATATGTCGAGTAGCTTCGTATCCATCCATTTTCGGCATACTAATATCCATAAGTACCAAGTCGTAGTGCTTAGGCCTAGAAATAATTGCCTTTTGCGCGCTGTCTCCGTTATCGACGATATCAGGCGAAATATTAAACTTTTTAAGGAAGCCTTTTACTACTAACTGATTTACCGCATTATCTTCAGCAACCAAAACACTTAGTTTACTTGCATTGATATAGAGAGCTTCTGTTTCCAAGTTATGATCAATCTGTGGCTCGTCTGTGGTTTCAGCGAGAGGCAAGGAGACAGTAAAACAGCTACCAGTCCCCGCTTCGCTAGTGACGCTCACCTGTCCTTGCATAAGCTCCACCAACTTTTTGCTGATACCTAAGCCTAGGCCCGTGCCGCCATAGCGTCTGGTTGTGGTGGAGTCAGCTTGTTCGAAAGACCTGAAAATCGAATTTATCCGTTCTGCAGGAATACCGATTCCAGTATCTTTGACACGGATATGGAATTCTTCTTTTGTTTTCTCCCAGCTCATGGTTACTCTGACTTCGCCCTCATGTGTGAACTTAACTGCGTTCGATACTAGGTTATTGAAAATCTGTTTTATTCGAAGTGGATCTCCTACGCAAAAAACCGGGACGGTTTCATCGAGATAAACGGCAAGGTCAATCCCTTTTTGTGCGACTTCGAATTCGAAGGCTGAAGATGCCTGTTGAAATAGTTTATGGGGAGAAAACGAGATGCTCTCTATTGCTACGTTACCACTGTCCAGTTTTTCGAAATTTAAGATATCGTTCACAATGGACAATAGTTGCTGTCCGCTACTTTCAACAACCGCCAGAGATTTTCGAACGCTATCACTCATCTCGCTGTCTTGCAGCAGTGTAAGTACGCCTAATATCCCGTTTAAAGGCGTTCGAAGTTCGTGGCTCATTGTCGCCAAAAATTCAGACTTGGCTTCACTGGCAGCTTGCGCTTGCTCTGTAGCGACGGCGAGGTTATGAGTACGTGATTCAATTTGAATTTCTAAGTGCTCGCGATGCTGCTCAAGGTCTTGGTTTTTTTCGCGTAGTAGAGACGATTGTCCTCGAATATGCGTAAGCAGAGCGTTAAATGAACGGGCTAGTACGCTGATCTCATCGTGGCTACTATCGTCTAGCTCTTGATCAAAATGTTCATTAGATGCTAGTGATT
>JBLHNZ010000393.1:0-3328 GCA_047623245.1 Oceanicoccus sp.
AAACTTTGAAGTGTCCATTTAATTGTTTCCTCTTGTGAAGAACGGCTGGCGACATGTTCGAACTAGCTATGTCAGTCAATTCAAGTCACTTTTTCCCAGCGTGTTTGTCAGGTAGTGTATGACTACGAACATGGTACGTTAGTCCCATGTTCGCTAGGCTGTAGTGAGGCATCTCTTTTCGCGCGAAAATATAATATATTGAAATTAGACGGTCGTGATAATTTGGCATTTTCTTTGTTATCAAATTTATATTGATTGATGGTTGAGTTATCAAGTATTTGCTAATATTTGGGTCTGTCAATGGATAGTGATTAATCTTAACGTGCATCATGACGTGTTTGTTGGCCGCTTTAATGGTACCGACATGGAGTAAATTGGGTACGTCCATACATGTTTTTCATTAGGCTTTGACGTGACTTAATCTTGGAATGTTGATCTGTAGAAAGATATCGATCTGCAATAATAAATTGGCTTAGCCGCGGTGCTAGTTAAACTTTGTCCAAAGGTTTGGGGTCGGGCCGGCCTATTGCTCTTTTCGTCATCGTCGGTTTGGTCGGGATTGCGATACTATCCATAAATTACTTTTTTAGGAAATTGCTTTAATACAGAAATTAATTGCCGTAAAACAACAACTATATGCCGTTTGACAGACATTGTTACATACAATATCATCTGCCATATTGGTATTTAAACGACGAGTGAATAATGTCGCATTTGGAAAGAATTCAAGGTATCAGCCGGATACTACGCTATTTGGTCATTGTTATTGCAAGCGGTATTGCGGTGGCAGTTATTGTTGGTCAGCTGGTTTACGGGCAATGGTGGGTTTCCGTTGGCGATGATAACTTCAATGTGCTTTGGCAAAATCAGGAAGTAAGTCGTGTGCTACTCATTGCGATTATTACTCCACTTTTAGTGATAATGTTGATGGGCGTTTACTGGTTACAACGATTACTGGGCGAATTTCAACAAGGATATTTTTTCACTGAAAGTAATATGCGTTGTTTTTTGTGGCTCCTCTGGCTGAAAGTGGCGAGCTTTTTTTACGCGATTCTTTGGCCTCTACTCTTGAGTTTACTAATATCTACAGAACAATCTGCCGATTTAGAAATTTTCTTGAATATCGGGAGTTTTTTCGATTTACTGTTGCTAGTCGTCATTTTACATTTACTGAAAGCGGCGCAGTCGATTAGTCGCGAAAACAAGGAATTTATTTAGGTATGGACATTATTGTCACGCTGGACGTGATGATGGCGAAACGGAAAATGAGTTCCAAGGAATTGGCAAATTCCATCGGAATTACCGAAGCTAACCTGTCACTGTTAAAAAGAGGTAAGGTAAGGGGTGTTCGTTTCGAAACTCTCGCCGCTATATGTAAACACCTGGATTGCCAGCCTGCAGATATTCTCGTTTATGAGTAGGGTTTAACCGGCCCGCGGTTAACGCTTTGACTAAACCGTGATTCTCGAATGTGTACGGTTGATCCTCTTGGGAGCCTTTAGAACAATGGATTACGAATACGAGTTAGTGGTATAGATTTGATCGTACGGCTTAGTTGTAGAGCTTAATAGTAGAAAGGTAAACGATTTCACGGCCTGCATTAGAACAATTTGACTACTTGAGCTGCCAGACGTTGAGCACGTGTCTTTTCACGATTGATGAACTGAATATCTGCGTGCACCCGGTTGTAGAAATTTGAATTAGGGTTCTTATACATTACAATCCGTTCTCGCTATCGCAGTCCATCAGGTAATATTCCACTGTATCCCGTAACACGGGTATAGCGGTATTTTACTTGTAGAGGTTTTCTGAATAAAAATTGTAATCGTAGGAGGCGGGGCGGGCGGATTAGAGCTAGCGACGTCCTTAGGTAAAAAACTGGGAAAAAACGCACCGCAGAGGTGCTGTTGGTGGGCCGTAATCATACGCACATATGGAAGCCACTTTTACATGAGGTGGCCCCCGGTTCCCTAGATGCCGAGGCGGACGCCGTCGGCTATCGTGCTCATGCTCATTACAATGGATTTAGTTTTAAACTGGGGTCTGTCTGTGGCATAGATCGAGAGAAAAAAATTATAAGGCTGGCCCCTTTAACCGATCCTGATGGTGACGAAATATTGCCGCAGCGAGAAGAGTCTTACGGCTATCTGGCGCTGGCGATAGGCAGTGTGTCTTGCGACTTTGGTATAGAAGGCGTAACTGATCATTGCATTTTTTTGGTTAGTGTTGCGCAGGCGAAGTCCTTGCAAAGCTGCTTGGTGAATCAGTTTATTCGATTAAATAGAGATCTCGCGAACTCCCAGACAGATCGTAAATTACACGTTGTGATCGTTGGTGGGGGAGCTACTAGTGCAGAGTTGTTTAAAGCAAGGCAGTGGTTCCTCACCTATGGTTTACGACATGTAAAGGCCGAGCATTTGGAGGTAGCACTTATCGAAGCAGGACGTCGGCTTCTGACTGCGTTAAGCGAACGCATATCCTTTGCTGTTCTTCTGGAATTCCAAAATCTCGGTGTGAGTGTGAATATATCGACAGCGGTGGTAAGTGCAGATAAGAATGGCCTTTCCACAAAGGAAGGAGAGCGATTTGAGGCTAATTTAATCGTCTGGGCGGCAGGGGTAAAAGCGCAAGATTTCTTGAGTGATTTTGGCGGTCTAGAAATTAATCGTGTCAATCAATTGTTGGTAGACACAATTCTGAGGGTTAAGGGCGATTGTTCCGTTTTCGCGTTGGGAGACTGTGCTGGTTTTGCGGTGACGTGCTCGAATGGAGAAAAGACGTGGGTGCCGCCCCGTGCTCAGTCAGCTCGTCAGATGGCGAGCGTGTTGGGAAAGAATATTAGGCATATTGTGGCACCTGAACCACTAGAAACTTTCCAGTAGCGAGACTACGGTTGCTTGGTTTCTCTTAGTGATTTTGCGGCGTTCGGAAGGCTTATGGGAGTCCTGTCCACGAGTGGACTCAGTGTGAAAGCCCGCCTAGCTTATGTCTCGTTATACAGAACGCATCAGCTGGCGATTTATGGTCGGTTTCGAACGATGCTGGTTGCGTTGTCGGATAAAAAGAATCATTTCATTCGGCCGAGGTTAAAATTGCACTGAGTTTTTTTTGATCGGTGCCTATGAACCTTTGAATCACCACCGATTACCTAAACAGATTTCGTCTATTTTATGGCAACGCTGTTAACGCTCTTTAGCTGATACGACGCTATTAAAACCCTTCTGTCTTTCTGAACGATAGAATATGTCGGTTTAGTCAAACATGTGCAGCCGCGCTGCGTTGAACGTTGAATCAGTGTGGCGTCGACTCATACCAGACATGAATACAT
>JBLHNZ010000394.1:0-3283 GCA_047623245.1 Oceanicoccus sp.
GGCAGCGAGCCTTTGAGGATCGAGCCAGACTCTCAACGCAAAGCGCCGTCCCAATAACTCGGCCTTGCCGACACCATATAGGGCCTGTAGTTTTGGCTGGACTTCCCGGGCAAGATAATCCGTGATCTGTGGGACTTGCATGGTATCGCTGAAGAAGGCGATGTACATGAGCGCGCGACCTTCTCCCGTCGTCGAGTTGATGACGGGGTCTTGAGCTTCGGCGGGCAACACATTACGTTGACTGGCAACCTTGGATTGGATCTCCGCTAGCGCGGCATTGGCATCGTAGTTGAGTTCCATTTGTGCTTCGATGGTCGAAAAGCCCTGTGTACTAGACGAGCTCAGGAAGTCGATACCTTTGGCTTCGGCTATGGCTTGCTGCAGAGGTTGGGTGATGAAACCTTGGATTAATTCGCTACTGGCTCCTGGATATGCAGTAGTAACCGTGACTTTGGTGCTTTCTAGTACTGGGTATTCGCGGATCTCCATTTCCATTATGGAGCGCACACCAACCAATAATATCAGTAGGCTGACAACCGTGGATAGAACCGGTCGTTGTATAAATATGTCTGTAAAACGCATAGTTATTCTACTCCAACACCGGCAGTGGGCATATCTCGCTGCTTGATATGCACTGGCTGGCCAGCCCTCAGGCGCAGCAGGCCAGATGCAATAATACGTTCACCGGGTTCTAACCCTTTCTTAACTTCAGTCATGCCATTCCGTGTAGCGCCGGTTTCTAATGTCCGCCGCTCGGTCACCAGTTGGCCCTTTTCATTTTCAGTTAATGCATAGGCGAAGTTGCCGTAGGTGTTGAACGACAATGCCGTGTATGGAATCGCAACGACCTGTCGCACATCCCCTGCAATGGTTCTGATACTAGCGAACATGCCAGGCTTGAGGGCTTGCTGAGGGTTGGGAAGCTGGGCGCGCAGTTGAACTGTACGTGTTTCAGGCGTGACCGAGCTGTTGATGGCGGTAACAGCGCCCTTGAACACTTCTGAACCTGCTGCCACCACGGTGACTTCGACGGGATCACCAATATCGACACTGGCCAGCTCCTTTTCAGACAAAGTGTATTCGACCAGTATCGGATTAAGCATGTTGATTTCAACGATCGGCGTACCTACGAATAGGTATTCACCTATATCCGCCAGACGGAGTCCGAGTAGACCGTCGAAAGGTGCCGTGAGTACTTTTTTGCTAAGCTGGGCCTCAGCCTCCTTCACCCGTGCTATGGCGATATCCTGTGCGGCCTTTGTTTCGTCGAAGGCAGCCTGTGACACTAATCGTTTTGAAATCAGGTCGACGTTACGCTGAAATTTCTTCGACGCAAGCTGTGCTTCAGCCTGACGTGTTGTAAGAGCGGCTTGTTCGATATCACTGTTTAGGCGAATCAGGATATCACCTTTCTTGACGCGTTGTCCCGATTCGAACAATACCTCCGTGACAACGCCAGGCAATTCATTGGCAAGCCTGACACCGTTGATGGCTCTGATATCACCGACTGACTGGATGCTCGGTTCCCAGAAGATGCTAGAGACCTCGATTGCATCGACAATGGTGGCAGGACGTGGTTGCGATAACTTGTCCTGCATTTGATCAATTTGATAGAATTTATAGCTAAAAACGCCGCCGATGATGACAAGCAGCAGAACGATACTAATTGCGAAGCGGGAGAACGTGCTCATCCGGTCAACATCCTTTCTAGTTAGCATGAGTGAATAACTCAAAAATTCAGCTCATGCTTAGCGAATTTTATTTAAGAAACTCGGGGTATCGAAACTCTCAATTTACTTATTTGAAGCTAACGTTCACGACGTTTTTTCATGGAATTGCATTCGCTCTGAGACAAAAGATCCCGTTGATTCATCGTGTCTTTTTTAGTCTACTTTCAAAATTTCAACTCCTTCACATTACAGTGTAAAGTTATGCGTCTGCAAATAAAGCGTATAACTATCCGCTAATAAATTTTTTAATCCTTCGGCGATTTCACTTCTGTCTTTTTCGTCAATACCAATATCGATGATGCTTATGATAATTTTTCTTTTCAGTTTATTAATGTTGATATTCATGCTTATTTTTCTAAAAATTGAACTTACACAATTTAAAAATCGCGACAACACTTATAGCCAAATACGTATTGATAACGCAGCGTTCCATCGCTAAATTGGCAATGACCTCATTTCAATCTGTTTCCGCAGACAGGTTATATAAGCTCAACACACCAAAGTAAGCGCCTCATGCATGGATTATGTATAGCGTTTATTTTTTTATACTCGGTGATCTGCCACTGACATAACAACAATAATAATCAACCCATTCAAGTCAAACTTGAATGGGTTGATTAAATAACTCTCGTAATTAATCTGGTAGTGCATAAAACAATTAAAGCATCACCAATCGGTGTGTTCATAAAGTGATGGCAGCATCGAATGAATGCCAAAGGGTCCATTGCGACGGGCTGTTCCTAAAGGCCGGTCCCACAATTGCTCACCGGTATCTAAGTCGATGGCACTGATACCACCATAAGGCGGTTTTTTGCACAACAATTGAGTGATGGGCATGCGCCAACCTGCATTGACATCAATGCCACAGGGAGCACCTTTCGAATCACCTCCGTCAGCGGTTTTCCGGTGCGGCGATCTAATACATAATTGATTAAAGATAATTCGAGTCAGTAAGAACGCCAAATGTCCTTGATCCGGGATCGTTATGGGGTATGGTAGTCATTTTCCAACACCCATCTCTAAATTATAAGGAAAAACAATGAATATTTTTGATGCCCTTCGAGCAGATCATGAAAAACAGCGTTATCTGCTGGATTGTTTAATAGACACCCAGGGTGATAGCATTAAACGTCAGACATTGTTTCGCAAAATAAAATCGGAACTGTCATTGCATGCTATTGCAGAAGAACGTTTCTTTTATATTCCTCTTATTCAACATGACATGACGCAAGAAAAATCTCGACATGCTATCGCAGAACATCATGAATTAGATGAAATAATTGAAAAATTAGACCAAACTGATTACAGCTCGTCAGCATGGTTAATTGAAGCGAAAAACCTACATCATCGTCTTAACCATCATTTGGATGATGAGGAACATCAAATCTTTCAACTGGCCGGCAAAGTACTCACAGAAAAACAAAAAGTGACGTTAGGTAAAGATTATATGGAAAAAATGTTAATGACAGACTAAATACAGTTTGTCGACATAAGGTTCAATCAACCTAGCAACTACCATAGGCTTAGGCAGTCAATGAGCGTCTACATAGTTA
>JBLHNZ010000395.1:0-3242 GCA_047623245.1 Oceanicoccus sp.
ATTTTTCTCCCCTGTTTTCTTTCTGATAGCTCTAATATGAACATCAATATTTCTATCGACTACAACCACATCATTTCCAAATGCCTGATTCAATAACTGTTCGCGGGAAAAAACCCGACCGGACTGACTCGCAAGATAAGAAAGCAAGCGAAACTCAGTCGCCGTCATTTTTATCTCATTATCTTCAAGAATAACTTTGTGCTTACTGATATCGATTTCGAGATCGCCAACTTTAATAAAATTTCTTTTTTGACTAACGTCGGACACTTCGACACGTCTCAGTACCGCTTTTACTCTGGCGATCAGTTCTTTGGGGCTAAAAGGCTTAGTGATGTAGTCATCCGCACCTAAGCCTAAGCCAAGAACAATATCACTTTCTTCACCTTTCGCGGTTACCATAATAATGGGAATATTCTGAGTCTTTACGTCACCTTTTAAATGACGACAAATATCTAGTCCATCCATTCCGGGTAGCATCAGATCTAGCAATACAAGATCGGGCATATTCTGTTGAATTAGTTTTAGCCCGCTGCTTCCCTCCAATGAGGTTGCCACCTCAAAACCCTCTCGTTTCAAGTTATAGCTAAAGACCTCAAGAATATCGGGCTCATCTTCTACAACGACAATTTTATCCTGTGACATAATTTTTTCGCAGCTATTGTTGGGGTTTTAGAAGATTAGCATAGCTTTGTAAAGATTGAGTTAAGAATTAGGGCTCTCAATTCGATGCTAACTTAGTCCTCTCCGTTTGCTCTGCTACAAGCGACTTAGGCGTTAGCCCAATCTGCTATTTGATGAAATTTCCTGAACTTCCAACGAGGTGTATTAAACGCTGTAGTCAAGCGAGAGATATAAATAGACCCAGAATTTGGCCATGTTTTATCTGAAAAAATATTATCTCTTTTTAAAAACTAACAGACGATTGTTGGCAGGCATAGTATGGTCTTCTAATAGATCTAGGTTCGCCTTTTCTGAGAGTTGAAGAATTGCCTCAAAATCACGGATGCCGCTCCGAGGATCTCGCGCTTTTAGCAATCCATCGAACTTTCGATTGCTTTCGCTAACGTAATTATTATTGTAATTGAACGGCCCGTATAAACAGAAAATACCCTGAGAAAGTAAGATATTCTTTAGAGTTGAAAATAGTTTTCCGACTTCCAGCCAGGACATAATATGAAGAGTGTTTGCAGAAAAAATACCGGAGACCTCTGTTACTGGCCATACGCCATTGACATTCAACTTTAGCGGTGAAAGTAAATTTTTCCCTCCTTCTTGTTCAATTCTACACAGCAGGCCCGCAATGTATTCTTCTTGATCGGTGGGCTGCCACAACAAATGCGTAAGGTTTTCGGAAAAATAAACAGCGTGCTGGCCAGTACCACTGCCGATTTCCAACACGCAATCAACATCGACAAAGTATTGCTGTAGAACTTCGAGTATTACTACTTTATTGTTTTCGCAAGCTTGGGAGAATTGCAAGGTCATAATCAAAGTGTCGCGATATATCGGGATAAATGATCCAGCTTTGCAGGGTCGTCATCGACAAAACGTATCATTAGTTTTAATACTCCGGCATCGATTCTGTTCTCTCCTGCCTGAATACTATGAACATAGCCGTTCAAACGCGCGACATCTTGACCGTCGTTTTGCACGATGCTGATAACAACTGTTTCTAAAATAGCCGGTAACTCATCGCCACGCTTTATAGCTCCGCTTAACAGCTGCAACGATATATCATTGATGACACACTGACAATTGAAACCCGCAAAGGTCAACATGGCTTGACCGCGAGCCTTAATAGATTTACTTTTGGACAGGACAGCGGGCTTACTTGTTAATGTATCAACTGTTGTTTCAGAATGCGTTATCTTTGCGGGCTGTGCTTTCGGTATATCAGAACTTCCCGTCAATACAGACAAGCTCGCTCCCCCTAAGCCGCTCGCCGAATCCGGGATATTGGCTTTCGCATCCTTACCGACTTTTTTTAGCGCCTTTATCACTTTTTTGGCCAAGGATTCTGGCTTGAAAGGCTTACCCAAATAATCGGTTACGCCCGCCTCCACTGCCTTAAT
The DNA here is from genome assembly GCA_047623245.1 of Oceanicoccus sp. Classification (GTDB taxonomy): domain Bacteria; phylum Pseudomonadota; class Gammaproteobacteria; order Pseudomonadales; family Dasaniaceae; genus Oceanicoccus. The sequence continues at coordinate 2,073 of JBLHNZ010000395.1, forward strand.
AATGAAATCACGCTCTCCTCGACTCGTCACCATAATGAATGGAATATCAGAATATTCGTCTGTGCTCCGAATCCATTTAAGAAATTCCTCGCCCGTCATTTCAGGCATTTCCCAGTCGCACAGGATCAAATCGACGCGGTTTGTTTTTAGAAGAGTCTGTGCCTTTCTTGCGCTTACTGCATCTATAACTTGGCAGCCTGGAAAAAGGTCACGCAGGTTTTTTTTCAATAGATCCCGAATAAACGCTGCATCGTCGACGACTAAAAATTTAGTTCCACTCACAGAATACCTAATCCCATTAATTAATCTGGTTACGTTACTTTCAGTTCATATATTCACTAGAAATTTATAGAGCGATAGGATCGCGAGTAAATACCCATTCGCGCGCCGAAGACATTGCTTCACAATACTGGTATCCCGCAACATCGAAATGTTTAATATCTTCGACCTCGTTAATTCTGTTTTTTATGATATATGCGCTCATCATGCCACGCGCTTTTTTTGCATAGAAACTGATGATTTTGTATTTGTCGTTTTTTAGATCTTTGAAAACTGGAGTAATGATTTCACTATGTAACTTGCTTTTGTCGATTACTTTGAAATACTCATTTGACGCCAGATTGACCAATACAGATGATTTGGCCGCGGCCAATTGCTCATTTAGAGCGCCGGTTAGTTCTTCGCCCCAAACTTGGTACAAATTTTTACCACTGTCGTGTTGGAATTTACTTCCCATTTCCAGGCGATAGGCCTGGATTAAGTCAAGTGGGCGCAAAAGACCATAGAGTCCTGATAAAATTCGCAAGTGTTTTTGGGCAAACTTGAAGTCCGTGGGAGTAAAGGTATCAGTGTCCAAACCGGTGTAAACGTCACCTTTAAATGCCAGTATAGCTTGTTTCGCATTTTTGTTGTCAAAGGGCGTATGCCAGTTTAAAAAACGCTCGAAATTAAGGTGACCAAGCTTGTCGCTGATACCCATCAGAGCCGATATGTCTTGAGGTGAAAGTTTTCGTAATTGAGTGATAAGTTTTTCAGACTGCGATAAGAACGCAGGCATAGATGAAACTTTTGTTTTTGGCAGAGACTCGAAGTCCAGAGTTTTTGCCGGTGAAATGACCATCAACATAACTATTACTCTTTTTTACAGCGATTGCCCAAATTGAAATTCGT
>JBLHNZ010000396.1:0-3215 GCA_047623245.1 Oceanicoccus sp.
CATTGTTAGTGAAGACCTAGGATCGCCGATCGCTCTGACAGTAGCGCGAATGCTAGTAGTTTTTTTGTTCCGAGATGGAGGACAGTCGCAATTTTCTAATCCACTAGATTTACAAGCTAAAGCTAGTCGTGGCGATTTACTGAATTTAATTTCGTGGTTACAGCAACGTCTTAATGCACATATAACTGTCGATCAAATGGCCGACCAACTGGCAATTTCCGTACGAACTTTACATCGGCGCTGCCAGGCAACCTTCGCGATGACGCCTGCACAGCTGTTAAGCGAGCTTAGATTAGAGCACTCCAGAACACTATTACACGACCCTCTGCCCCTTAAAGTCATTGCCGACCAATGTGGGTTTGGTCATGCCGCCGCTTTTTCAAAGGCTTTTACCCAACGTTTTGGTATTGCGCCAGGGCGTTACCGCCAGCGTTTCAGAGATCAAAAAAAAAACTCATAGTCGATATCAGATGTTTGCGCCTATAAGTATCGCTTCTGCGACGATTGAATATTCGTGCCTAGCACCGACCAAATCCGTCGATTCGCCGGCATCGCTCGCATAATGTTTGGCCGCACTAGCAGTCAATTCCTTTACTGATAAGATCCCAAAAACCAGACCGGGCTTGGTACCGGTATCTGTTGGCACAAAGGTCTCATAATCCTTAAAGGTCACTCGGGCAAAATCCTCTCCATCGGTTAAGATCAACCAACAGCCCTTTTTTTGACAAACCTTCGTTATTATTCCAGAAATTTTTAGTGTTTTTTCTTTTTTACCGTCGCTCCCGACTGCTAAATTTCCTATGGCACTAGACAGAGACCAGATCTTTCCCGACTCCGGTATTTCGACACCATAGTTTACACCTGGTTTCACACCTTTTTCAGCAGCCACGCTAGTCGCGGCAAAGAACAGGCCGCTTATTAGCGCGGCATTGAGAAGTAAAGCGTTGTGGGATCGCATAAAAGTAACTCGCTTTGTGGTTCCATATCTAGTTAATGCCGCACCACACGACCAAACCGTATTTGCTAATGGTCGCACATACCATTAGTAAGATAAACCTGTTCTCAACCCAAGCATGACGAGTCTGCCTGATACTATCGCGTAGCACCAATGCTTACGCAGAAAATGACAAATCTGATGCAAGTTACCCATAATTATGCAGCCGTAAACGTTTCAAAAACTCCCTGAAAGTATTGTATAGTATTCTCCCTATTCGTAACGGTAGGCATCGACTCAGAAATTACGACGACCGAACGCTGAGAATCGTCTCTTGTTGTCAGATCGTTAACCCTTTTTTCAGCTGCGTCGTCTTGTTTGCAGCGTTTTTTACATTGAGGAAATTATGGCTTGGATAACCAATCGACCCATTGGTCTTACACTAAGTGACGAAGAGAGCTTTCAAGGCTACACACTCTTTTCATCGGTACGTGGACATCATGCAACGATTATCGATATGAAAGGCCAGATTGTTCACCAATGGCATCACGATGAAGGGATTCAACATGTTAAACTGTTGGATAATGGCAATCTGCTAATACAAACCCTACCGCCGAAAGAAGCTGATGGCCGCGAAAAAATTGGTGGGTCAGCGGGTGCCATGATCGAGATGGACCCCGAAGGAAATACGGTTTGGGAGCACAGAGACATCACACAGCACCACGATTATGTTCGTTTGGAGAATGGCAACACGCTCTATTTGGCATGGGAAGCAATACCCAAGGACATTTGCCAAAGAATTAAAGGCGGACATCATCATGATGATGATCCAGAAACAATGTGGGGCGACGTCGTTAGAGAAATAAATTTATCGGGGAAAATTATAAATGAATGGTTTTCCTGGGAACATTTAGACTTTGAGGAGGAGATAATTTGTCCCCTCGAAAGTTATAAAGAATGGACTCACGCCAACTCTTTAGAAGTATTGGAAAATGGCGACTGGCTAATTAGCCTTCGTCTCACCTCTACCGTTATTATCGTTGACGCCTTGACTGGAAAAGTGAAATGGCGCTGGGGGGGCAGCCAGACATTCTCCGATCACGATCCAAAAAAGTCGGGTCCCGCTGACTTGTCACACCAACACAATGCGCAAATGCTCAGTAATGGTAACATTATGGTCTTTGACAATGGCTGTCATCGAAAGCGGGGCCCCGGCTATTCCCGAATTGTAGAAATTAATCCGGAAACAAGAGAATTTGTTTGGTCCTATGCTAACCCCACCTTATTGGCTTTCTATAGCTTTATGGTTAGCGGGTGCCAGCGACTGCCAAATGGCAATACGTTAATTACCGAAGGCGCAAGCGGGCGGTTATTTGAAGTAACAAAAAAACACAAAGTAGTATGGGAATACATCTCGCCCTGGACTATACCGAGTGGTTTTGGACCAACTCCTGCGGTATTTCGCTCATACCGAATAACCGCAGACGACCCAAGGCTACGTAACTATAATTTATCATCAACCAAATACAGCGATCTTAATACAGCAATAACTAACGGCGAAATTCAAACAGAAAGTAATTATGTGCATAATATACCGGGATCAGACCCCGGCGTTAAAGCTTGATATCAAAAGGAGAAAACGATTTGTAGCGAGACAAATCAATTGTCGTAACAATGCCATTTATGAAGAACTAAATGCCAAACAAATTTGGTATCTAGCTCAAAATAGCAGATTCGTTATAACGCCATTGCTTCACTCGCAAAATTAATGCTTATCATGTACAACGGCCCGACCTGTCAATAAGGAGGTTTTGCCTAACACCTACAAAATTGCCTGTTTTTTAGAGCATAAGAATACTAAAACCGACCACAAGGCGGCAACATCATATTTGATATGTCAGCCTTTATTTGAAAAATTGACATCATATCCGCGAGTAAAAAGTAACATGAACCAGCAACTATTTCTCGAAATCACAAGTTTTTTTAACGACCTTCCTCGTCAAGGCGTTGGTTCTACAAATTCTTTTCTAAAAGCATTCAGTCTACTAACCGAATTTAAGACCGGAACACAATTCATAGATATCGGATGCGGAACTGGCGGTCAGACACTCGATTTACTCACCCATAGTTCTGGCTTTGTGACCGCGGTCGATAGCTCGCAATCATCCCTAGATCTGTTAACAAAAAGTGCACACGAGCGAGGGCTTGCAGATAGACTCGATGTACTGTGCGAAGATATTACGGAACTGGAAAATCTTGAACAATCGTTTGATGTTATTTG
>JBLHNZ010000397.1:0-3175 GCA_047623245.1 Oceanicoccus sp.
GCGCTTGCAATTTCTTGTTACCAGCGACGCCATAATAGTTAAGGGGTTATTGTCGCTAATCATGTCTGCCTATAATGATAAAACCGCTGCTGACATCGTCAAATTTGATATCGAAGAATATTTTATACTGCTGGACTTGGAGCGCCACCTGAGCCCGACCCGAGGAAACGGTCTGAAGGCAATAGTCGCAAAAATTCAGGCCATTGCGAGCGCATCCGTTGCTTGATCGCTGTTAAGTGAACAGGCGGAGCCGATTAAACCGTTTTTCTTCGTATCAATACTCTAAGCACATCTATTTTATACTAATTTCTTACGAACTCACGTATAATGTGCGGTTCCAAATTTTCGCTGTTTCTTTCCCGCAGGTGGCATTTACTACTTTTAGAGGGTTAGGTAAATGCAGAAATCGAGTATTGGAACCAAAACAAATTATTATCATCTTAATCAAACCGGTGACGGTACTAATCAGAGTTGGAGTTAAAAATGGCAGTTGAGCGCACTTTTTCAATAGTTAAGCCCGATGCAGTGGCAAAAAATGTAGTCGGTGAGATTTATAGCCGCTTCGAAAAGAATGGTTTAAGTATTGTGGCATCAAAAATGTTGCGTTTAAGTACTGCGCAGGCAGAAGGCTTTTATGCAGAACATAAGGGACGCCCATTTTTCCCCGACCTCATTGAATTTATGACTTCGGGTCCAGTCACCGTTCAGGTTCTTGAAGGTGAAAATGCTATTTTAAAAAATCGCGAGTTAATGGGGGCTACAAACCCAAAGGAAGCAGACGCCGGAACTATTCGCGCAGACTTCGCCGAATCGATTGACGCAAATGCCGTTCATGGCTCTGATTCTCCAGAGTCCGCTGCCCGTGAAATTGCATATTTCTTTGCTTCAAGTTCTATTTGTGATCGCTCTTAAGGCCATAACTCTAAAGTGACTGAATCCATGCTCGATATTGAGAGCCCCGCACAACCTATTCTCCCCCCGCCGGCGCCAATAGCCAAAACGAATCTATTGGGGCTGTCGAGGGAGAAAATGGAAGCGTTTTGTATCGCTCAAGGGGAAAAACCTTTTCGCGCCCAGCAATTGCTGAAGTGGATTCATCATAATGGTGTCGATGATTTTGACCTGATGACCAATATCAGTAAAGGTCTGCGTGCCCGGTTAAAAGAATGTGCAGAAGTTCGTGCGCCAGAAGTTTTTAGTGAACAAACATCAAAAGATGGAACGCGTAAGTGGGCGATCAAAATACCCGGCGGCAGTCTTGTTGAAGCGGTCCTTATTCCCGATGGCGATCGAGGAACCTTATGCGTTTCTTCGCAAGTAGGGTGCAGTTTAGATTGTACGTTTTGTTCCACCGGAAAGCAGGGGTTTCAGCGTGATTTAAGTGCCTCTGAAATCATTGGTCAGGTATGGCTTGCCATAAAATCCTATGATGCCTTTCCGTCGAATAACAAAAAAATCATTACTAACGTGGTAATGATGGGTATGGGTGAGCCGCTCCTAAACTTTGATAATGTTGTCGACGCGATGGACATTATGCTCGATGATTTTGGTTATGGAATCTCTAAACGCCGAGTAACTTTAAGTACATCTGGTGTGGTACCTGCACTGGATCGTTTAGGTGACGTTTCACAGGTATCACTAGCTATCTCGCTGCATGCGCCAAATGATGAATTGCGCAATGAGTTGGTTCCCATCAACAAACGCTATCCTATCTCAGAGTTGTTAGCTGCTTGTCGACGTTACTGGGACAAACAGTCTGATACACATCGAGTAACGACGGTAGAGTACATATTGCTGGCCGGAGTTAATGACAGCGAGGCGCAAGCGCGTGAGCTCGTTGCATTGTTGAAAGATTTCCCCTGTAAGATTAATTTGATTCCTTTTAATCCGTTCCCCTCGTCTGGCTATGAACGGCCGAGTAAAAACGCTGTTAGTCGATTCTGGCAAATATTGAGTGATTCTCATATTGTATCAACGATTCGGAGTACAAGAGGTGACGACATCGATGCGGCCTGCGGTCAGTTGGTTGGGCTTGTTGCGGACAGAACGAAAAGAAGTCAGCGCCATCGTGACAAGAATCCTCAAATACAAACGCTCGAAATTAGCGGGTAATTAGGTATATCAATGGCTTCAATCTTTAAAAGAGTCTCCTTTTTCCGTGGTTCATTGATTGTGTTAATCACGATGCTGATGTCTGCCTGTGTAACCACTGAAAGGGGTGGGGTGGGTGACAGAGTTGAAACCGCTAAAGCTCTTAGGAATACTGTACAACTTGCTCGAGTATACATTAGGGAAGGGCAATGGCAAGCGGCAAAAAAACACTTAAGAACTGCTTTAGAATTTGATGATTCCAATGCTGAAATATACGAGGCAATGGCGTTAGTATTCCAAAATACTGGGGAAATTGAATTAGCCGAAAAAAATTATAAACAGTCTATAAAGTTGAACTCGGAAGCGGCACGGGTAAGAAATAATTATGCTGCTTTCTTATATAAGCAAAGTCGCTACAAAGAAGCGGTTAAACAGCTCGAACAAGTTGTGGCAGATACCCTCTATGACAAACGATCTTCTGCATTTGTAAATTTGGGCCGCAGCTATCTTGAAATGGACGAGCTGACGAAAGCACGAGACGCTTTTCGTAGAGCATACCTAATGAATAGAAAGGATATACCGCTTACTTTTGAGTTGGCCGATGTCCACTTTCAGCTGAAAGAATATCCAATCGCGCAACAATACTACGATGCCTATCGACAACAGGTAGAGCAACAACCGGCTCGAGCTCTGTGGCTGGGAATTCAATTAGCAGAAAAGTTTGACAACAAAGATGCGGTGTCAAGTTATGGTATGGCTCTAAGAAATATGTATCCAACATCTTTTGAGTTTCTTGAGTATAAAAAGGCGTTTATGCCATGAACAATAGAAATGCTGAGGTATCTGCGATCGAGCAGAGTGTCATTAATGCTCTTGGTATGGAAACTGCCGGTATTGAACCTATAGGCGAAACACTGAGGAATACCCGCGAGGCTGCCAATCTCAGTCTAAGACAAGTCGCTGATAAAATGTTTTTACTGCCCGGTCAGGTCGAAGCATTAGAGGCGGGAGATAAGGGTAGGTTTCGTGGCGATTTTTTTTACAGAGGCTATCTTCGGTCTTATGCTAAGTTAATGAAATTAGA
>JBLHNZ010000398.1:0-3083 GCA_047623245.1 Oceanicoccus sp.
CTATACCGCATGTGGGAATCTGATGGCTGGGAAGAGCTGGCAAGACTAGAACCCACTGTATTTCAGTACGAAGATGTGGAACTGAAACCTTACAGAAAACTCTCTTATAAAATCGTCGCGCTGGATGTAGACGGGCTGGAAAGTGACAGCCACATTACGAATTCAATAGAAAGTCCAGTAGCGGTAAATTTGCAAGTCACGACCAACAACCTGCCAAGAAAAGTTCGATTAACATGGAACAAACAGCAACTTATCGACTCATATAACCTATATAGAACCCCAGTTAGTAATCTTCTGAAATGGGAAAAAATTAAAGTGCTCAAATCAGGATTATCCGATTTTACAGACAACGCGGGCCTCGCTGATGGAACTCGTTATCAATACAAACTGATCCCGGTTGACAGCAATGGCGAAATAGCTGCGTCCAATACAGCAACAGCTGTCACAAAACCGCTACCTAACCCACCTGAAGAATTTAACGTTGAGTCCGGATTATTGAAGTCGATACGTATCTCGTGGATGGCATCGAAAGATACTGATGTCGGGGGCTATCAAATTTATCGGTCGACCGATGGCGCCGATTTGAAGCCATATGAACGAGTGAGAGGCCATGAAAACTCATTTTTTGTCGATAAAGGCGGAATCTTTAGCAACCTAAAAGACGAAGACACGTTTACATATAGTATTGCGTCGTTTAATCAATTTGGCGCACAGGGCCCTGCTTCAGAGCCTAAAGAAGCTACTACAATGTCAGTTCCTAGAATAGTGTCAGGATTTGCGGCAAATTTGTCAGACGGTAGTGTTAGTTTGTCCTGGACTCTAAATACTGAAGAAAATATTACGCAATATATGGTATTTAGATCCAATACCACTGACTGTAAAAAACTACTTGAAATTGCCTCTCTTGCGCAGGTGATTAGTAGCTATATTGATGATAGCTCCGAGGTCTCTACTGGACTTTGTTATGCAATAGCCGCCAAAAACAGTAGTAATTTGGTCAGTGTCATGTCGGAAATGATTAAAATTTAAATCAAGTGAGCCACGTTTATGAGCGATCCAAAAGTAAGGTTTTTGATGGTCATTTTTATTGGCTGTCTTTTTTCTACAGGAATTAATTCCGAGACAAGAAATGACCAAGAAGACTTGCATCCTAGCCGAACCGAGCTAGAGCGATTAAAGACCAATTATCGAAACTGCGTGATGGAAAAGGGTAAGGCACTTATATCGGTATCGGACTTTGATACAGCAATGAAATATGCGCCGATAGCGTGTAAACGGAATTTCTTGGAAATCCGGAGATTCTTTTTTGGCAACCCATTTCAGATGGAAATGTCTAATGACTTGCTAGATTCAGTAAGTGCAGGAATCGAAATCGACCTAATAAACTACTTACTCGATTTCAAATTGAAAAAACAATAGCCTCCCTCCGTTAATGGTAATCCTCAGATGATTTGGCGATTTTTACTATTAACTTATTGCTTAGAGTGAGCTTCTATCGGATTCTAAAACATAGAACGCCTCGATTTGAACACCTCAACAAAAGACAACCATAAGTCATCAGCATACTCTAAAGCAGTTGCGATACTGCATGTCTTTAGATACTTAGTTATATATATTAGGAAATTATTTTTATGGGCACAGATCAGTTAAAACCGAATGGAACGGGTATTGGACGAATCTTTAAAGCAACCCGTTGCTCCTATCAAGGTTTTTGCGCTGCATTCAAGTACGAGTCAGCTTTTCGTCAGGAGTTATTGTTGTGTGGTGTACTTTTTCCTTTTTCGTTTATCTTTGCGGAGTCCTCCGGCCATTGGCTAGCGTTGGTTTGCAGCTTATTATTCTTATTATTCGCCGAAGTCGTTAATTCTGCGATAGAAGCTTTGGCCGACCAAATTAGTACCGATATTCATGAATTGATTGGTCGCGCGAAAGATTTGGGGTCCTCGGCAGTTTTTCTGGCGCTCATTGCCATCACTTTGGTCTGGGGCGAAGCATTGCTTTCGACTTGGGGCTTCATCGCTGACTAATACGGCAATGCTTTATAAGGTTATACATGTCACTGGAGTCGGATGTTTCGTCAAAAAAAACGCTCTTCTCAGTGGCCTATGACCAGTATATTCGATAATAGGTAACCCGCACTTCACCTAAATAGCGGTAAGTCAACCATTTAGGTCTAACAGTCTGCGATAGCTCACAATAAAAAACGGTTGCACTTTTCTTCCTTTATTCCTTCACATTACTTGTTTTTTCCTATGTTAAAACTGAGACCTTGATAAGTAGCTTTGATCTATAAGGCGTCAAAAGAGGGTGTGTAATATGGCTATAAAAAAAGCTAAGAAGTGGTTCCTGGTTTCAATTTATTCAACATTCATTTGTTCCAATGCTCTTTCACAGTTAGTCGAGTGCGATCAAACGTCGATAGATGACGCGGAGATAGTCAACGGCTGTATAGGTAAAACCTTGTATGATCAAATTGGCGCAGGCCACGGCGATGATACAACAGTAGGCTCCGCAAGCTACTTGATTAAAAGGGATCCGGCGCGATCAATTCGCCGGGGCCGACAGCTATTTCAACGAAAGTTTTCTACAGAAGAAGGGCAGGGAGCGCGGGTCAATTCTTCTTCAACGGGAGATATAACCAGTAATCGTGCACTAGGCGCAGGGCTTACTGACAGCTGCGCAGCTTGTCATGGAAGGCCAAAAGGATCTGCTGGCTTTGGCGGTGATGTTGCGACAAGACCAGATAGTCGTGATGCACCCCATTTATTTGGACTAGGGTTAGTTGAACAACTCGCAGATGAAATGACAAAGGAGTTGCGTTCAATCCAAACCGAGGCCGTCAATAATGCCTTAGCTGCTCAGCGGTTAACGCGTAAAGACCTTACGTCGAAAGGCATTCATTTTGGCAGTATTACTGCTTATCCGGACGGTAGTTTAGATACTTCCATGGTTGTTGGGGTTAACGAAGATCTGCGGGTACGTCCATTTTTCCACCATGGGCAAACGATAAGTATTAGGGAATTTGTTATAGGCGCGTTCAAAGACGAGATGGGATTACAAGCGTGGGATCCCATACTTTGCGC